>NZ_NIZW01000012.1 GCF_002727185.1 Rhodopirellula bahusiensis | reverse complement strand
AAGATCGGCACGCGGTCGCCCACCCTTTGGACTGGGTGGGTAGTCTGGAAGAAGTTCTTCCATCTGCTCCCACAATTCATCTGGCATGCGATAATTATCAAAACTCCGTTGCCCATCCATGGCGGGCCCTCCTTGGGTTTGAGTAGGTTAGAAGTTACCAACTCAGGGAAGGTCCGCTTTTTTCATGCCGAACGGTTCTCGGATAGGTTCTAAGCAACCTTCATTCGCTTGCGTCTCGTCTTGGCCGATTTCAGTGACACGCCAGCGATCCACATCGCGAGTTCAACCGAATCGATCGCGACATGCGATTGATCAATTGGAGGCTTTGGCAGCTCGACGGTTCCCTGTTCGAGTCGTCTTTACCACAAGGTCAATCCACCAGTCTCCCACCAGAGGGCTTTGATGCGGTCTCGCTTTCGATTGACAAACAGAAACAGCGAACCATCGGAGACGCTCTTGCCCAGCGACGTGGTGACGATTCCGGTCAGGCCATCAAAGCCTTTTCGAAAGTCGACCGGGTCGGTGCACAGATAGATCGGGGTGCCCCCTGAAACTTTGTAATCGGGCAATCCGATCATGCCAGATCCTTACGCAGTGCATTCGGCTGAGAATCAGTCGGCACTTCGACACGAATGCGGACGCCACCGGGAAGTTCAATCGTCGCACTCGCGTGATTCGCCGCAGGAGTGGGGCGATCCAGCGTGGCTTGAAACGAGACGGGCACGAACTTGGCCACGGCGGAACCTTCCGGATCCCGTGGCGAACGCAGTTTGCGTTTCCAGTTGTAGAAAGAAGGCTGCGAAACACCTTCAGCGGCACAGAATTGAGCAACTGTCATCTGAGCTTGCTCAAATCGTTGCAAACGCCCCGTCCAAAGATTCGCGGTTTCGGCTCGAGTCATGGGGTTCTCCACTGGGAAGCAAGGTAAACCCAATACCCTAAAGCCCGCGCCTACAATGGTTCTGGTGAACGGTTACCACGGTTATGGGAGTAGGAATTGGGCAACAGGTTTCGCATTGGGCTGCATCCGCGCCATCCAAACCGAGATCGCGAGGCCGGCTCCACGTCCGACAGGACAGAGCAATCGCTCGCTGAACGAAATTGGCAGGGACGTCAACACCTCCTCACGCAGGATGCGTGTCACTCAACCACATGTTGCATGACCGAGAAGTACATCGGAGAGGGACGATTAAGTTCACCGGTTACGTTCTCCACACAGCTGATCGTATACTTGTCGCAGATCTTCAATCATTGCGTCTTCTGAAAAATGTTCTAGGAGGCGTGCATGCGCCAGAGTTGCCGTTTGCTGGCATTTCAACGGATCGTGTAATAAATCAATAATAATCTTTGCTATGTCTATGGGCCTCAGTTCTGACTTAAATAAGATCCCGGTACTTTGAGTGTCGAAAATCTCCGGTAACCCTCCCACTGCCGAAGCCACAACGGGAATACCTAATTTCATCGCTTCCAACGGAAGAATCGGAAGGCCTTCCCATTCCGACGTCATTAACAGACAAGCAAACTTTGGAAGAATTTTAAGGACATCGGATTGATCTAGAGCACCAACAAGTTGAACTCGACCCTGAAGTTCACGAGCATCAATTGCCGCTTCAATTGAACTTCGAAGTTCGCCATCACCAACAACGATGCCATTAAACGCAGGCAAATGCTCCATCACCTCGACAAATTTAAGTGGGTTTTTTTGAGGCACGAGTCGCCCAACAAATCCAATGATATTTGAGTCAGTGTAGTTCAGTTGATGTGCTCGATCTCCCACCGGGATTCCATTGTGAATAACACGGTGCGGATGGTGTGTCGACATCAAGCGATCGGTTGCAGCAATCTGTCGATCATAATGGCATACATAGATGACAAACTTTGACCTGCCAATGCAATACCGCTCAACAAGTCGACCAACTAGCCGAGGCAAAGTATTCTTCTTAGCGAAATGAAAACCGTGAACGGTGTAAACTTGAGCCAATCCGTGGGCGGAACGGCTAGAATGAAAACAGGCGCGACCGCCATGGCAGTGAACGATGTCTGGCGCTACCTTCCGGCAGGCTTGTCGAATTGCTTGAACTGGTGCCCTAGAGAGGCGAGATCCCATCAATCTTTCCTCAATCACGTTGAGGCCAAGTGATTTCGACTTTTTCGCTAAATAACTGCCCGCATCAGTAAGAAGAATCATATCGCCAAGATCCGAATGATGCTCCAAAACCTGCAGTACATGGGTTGTGCCGCCACCGGGGCTGCCATCAGCTACAATCTGTAAAATGCGCAATGTAATTGTACCGCCTATGCTTGGGTTGCAGTCTTGGCATGAAAAACCGGCTTGCAGGGGACTCCCGCCGCGACACAGTTAGACGGAATGTCCCGAGTGACTACCGAGTTCGCTCCGATAATTACGTTGTCTCCTATGTTAACATCCTTTGTAATGGTGACTTTATCGCCGATCCACACATTGTTGCCAATCCTAATCGGACCACATTCATATTTTCGTGAGACTGACAAAATGCCGTTGTCATCAAGCGAGAATTGATGGTCGTGGTCCAAGATTGAAACGAACTGGGCGATTGCGACATTGTCGCCAATTGATATCTCTTGCATGGCTACCAATCTCGAATACCGATTAATATCACAACGATTTCCTATCCTTATTTTCCCATCGCACTGTATTTCGGCAAACGGTTGAATGATGACCTTACTACCAAGGCAAACATTTCCTGAGCGAGACACTCGGAAACTCGCCGTCCATGACAAGAGCGATAAACCGTTTGCCGATATTCTATTCCGATATTGTATACGCAATAGGAAAAAACGGACTAGGGAGTTTAGCTTCCAAATAGGGCGATCGATCAACATAATTGCTCGAAATCGCCAGTGTTATGTATGAAGCGACGGGGAATCGAATCGTTTGCAGCATAGATGTCGATCTCAAACTGATCCGTTATTGACATCAATTCAGTGACATAGGATTTGGGCACTGTTTTTAACCAAGACCCGAACTTTTTCCCTGAGGCAGACAGACCTTGCTTCATCTCCTTACTCTGAGTTTTTGAGGGGTCGCCTGGCTTCAAAACGCACGTTTGTTCGATTCCTGCCCACGTAAATGACTGCTTCATTAAACTGTGGTAGTCGCCGCAAAGTTCCTCGTAGGTTAATGCCATTACCGCGTCTGAATCAGAATTATCTAAAAGGTATCGAAACGGAATTAAGTTTTCCAAACACCAGTCAGCGACTCTTAAAGCAAGCGGATCGCCCTCACTCAACAACCGTTCGATCAATGCACGTTGCTTGCTGGATAGGCACTCTTCGTAGAACTTCTCATCCTGGACAAACGCATGAGTATAGGGTTTAAGTCCCCACTTCTCCTGTGACAGGCAGGTAGGAATTGGATGTCGAAACATAAATAGCGATTGCGCAGAAAAGATATCGCAGAGCCAAGGGGCGATTCCAAAGGCATTTGCAAACTTGAAAATGCACTTAGTTGTAGACTTGTGAAAGTCGCTTCGCAGCGGATTCCAGGGGCAGCCAGCGCTGTACCGGCCGTTTTGCAATCCCGAGATGTATTCATGTAGCTCGGCAGCGTGTTCGCCAACGCTCATGAATTGAAAGTCTGGATGCGGCAGTAGTTTGCGGTAGTGTTCATGGAGATTACGGTCTATAAGCGGATCTTCGCAATACCGAACGCGAGCCTGCTTGGCGATTGATTCCGTGACCCATGTTGAGCCGCTCCTTCGCGTCACAAAGAAGAATATTGACTCTTCCGAGTGGACGTGTTTAGAAAAGGTCTTTGCTAAAAAGTTCTTTAGAACGTTGCGAGATTGGCGACTAAGCGGTGATTCGAAATGAGTCACGTCCTTCGCCAGCACTGGGGTGGGACTAGGCACTCGTCCACTCCTTCAGATCGCATTGCAATAACTTAGCCAGCAGTTCGGTATCTTTCCTGAAGTCTTCCGTCAGTAGTTGGCGAAATTCAGGCCGGAGAGGATGTCGTGCTGCCTGACGTTTTAGAGCGGTTTTGGCGAGTCTCAGAACTGCATTGTCATTCGTCCTGCTCCAGGTTCTAAGCCGACCTGCTAGTGGCTGTAGCAGAGCCGGCGGTGACATGATCATCGTCGAAATCATGCGAAAACGATGGCTCTTTGCCTGATTTACGACGGGGAATTCAATTCGCCCATCGTCTTCCAAGTCCAGGAAATCGAGCAGTTTCCGCCAGACTACCCGCGGCTCTTTGACTAGTTGATCGAACCGAAAGACGATTCTTTGGGATGCTGGCACGGCATCGAAGAAGCGTTCGATTTGTTGCCCCAACGAACCGATTCGACGATAATGAAGAAGCTCTGGGGATGGGCAATTTACCGGAACACGCTCCCCTTGGACCCGAGTCGGCTGAAGTCCCCATGCTGTCTCAAAGTCTGCCTCATCTTCGAAATGCGCAAATAACATCTGCTGGTGATATGCGTATACAAGATCTACTGGGTTACGAACCAAGGCAATGAATTTAATTTCGGGAGCGTATTGAAGCAAATTACGGACCGCGGAATCTGAGCTAAGATAAATTGCCGACGCCTCAGCCCGAACGCTACAATGATGGGCTTCAGCAAAGAGCCCTTCATACTTGCAAAGTGTATCAATTGGTTGCGGCATCTTGGATGTAACGTTCGGATAATCAGTCGCCCAGTAGAGTGGTTCCTTAGGGTTGCTGATGAACGCATGTGGGTGCTGGCCGAGGTAGCTTGCCAACGAAGATGTGCCACATTTGGGACCGCCGACAATGACTGTATTTGGTCTAACCATGGGCAGAGTGCTCTTTTGTGACTAGTCGCGAAGCTAAAAAATGATATGGGTCGAGTAGCAGATACTCTATGCAAGATATCGCCCAGAAACGCCATTGATGCATCTTCGGCAAAGCATTTGCGATCTGGCGATCGTTACATAGGTCGGGTAGCGATGCTTCAATGATAAATCGGTGCCGCAGCGGTAATTCGTCTTCCCAGCCGTAGACTCGGGTCTGCTCTGGGGCTTCATGTATTCTCGAGTGGGCTGACATTTGTCGGCCAATCTTATACGCAATAGTTGATTGGGGGCTGCGTTCAACACCAGCAAAACTGAGTACGCCATCGATTGTTTGACCGTAGTCACCAATTAGATCTTCGTAGCGGATGCTGCATGTTCTCTCCTCGTCAAGGCTTGTAATCATTCGCATAAACCGGCGATATCTTATGCATGCGCGAAGCGGACCAGAGTTGCTCATTTTTCGATATTTAAAAATAGATGTAGTATTCCACGCCGAAGACAAGCATGCACGCGGATCTCTTGAGATCGAAAGCCACTTGTAGCTACCAAATGACTTTGAGAGAACCCCCGCGTGCGCATTAATGTACTTGCCGTGCTTCAGCAAAATCGAATGCGGTGCGACGTGGCTTAGCCCCGGATTCACGCTCTTTCTATACTCGATCGCTAGCTCGGTAAGAAAACTACAAAGGCTTTCATTGGCAGGGTCTTCGGCCAAGCGTTTGAGTCGCTCCCAGGAGATGTTTAGCGAAGCGGTTCTGCCATCGAGTGCCATCTGCTTGAGTCGTTCTTGCGGGGTATCGCAATATAGCAAATGAACCGGAAACTCGAGTTCGGGTAACACAATGACACTCGGTGCCTCCTGTGCCACTCGCGACGCTAAGAAAGTCGATCCTGATCGGGCGTAGTAGACGAGCAAGAGGAAGTTAGGTCGTGGCATCGCTACTTTCCTGTAAAAACACAATTACCGCAGCCAGTCTCCAGAGATTCAGGATAGCAATTCCTGCACTGGCAACAATCGCTGCGCCGATCGCGCCATGCTGGATGATGGCAAAATAGGATAGAAAAACTGATGCAATGCACACCAGGGCGGCAGTGCGCTGCACAACTGCTTCTAGTTTGCAGCAAACCAGGAAGCTTGTGACGGGGCCCGTGAGGGCGTTGACCAACTGCCCAACTGCTAGAATCTGCAAAATCGCGGCGGCTGATACGTACTCTGGGCCGCAGCTGTAGTAAAGGATGGGCGATGGAAATGTGGCAATCAGGACAAACACAGGCACTGCAATTATTGAGGACATAAGCATCGAATGCTTGAATGCACTTTTTGCTTCAATCAAGTTAGAGTTAGCCATGGATTTCGCAAATCCCGATTCGTATGCGGTGCTTACAAGAGTTGGGAATATAGCCAGCGCAAGGCAGATTCTCGACCCGGCAGAAAAGAGACCCAGTTGCTCTTCAAGCTTGAGTACGCCCAGGGTGAACACACTTATATTCGCGAGCAGCAGTGCTGCGCCTTCGGCCCAGGTGGTCGCGATCGCTGCTGACCACCAAGTTTTGTCAATCAATGGTTTGAAAGAACGACTTGAGTGCGTGAATTGACGAGCCATCGTTGCCATTAGAACTGATGACAACAGAACTAAACCCAGATGCCAGCTGTAAACGTCGTTTAGTGAAACTCTGCCAGCGTACACAAATACGACGGCCAGGATGCTAGCAACGAATCCGTTATCCAAAAATAACGCAACCGCCGATTTTCCATACCCGATTAGAGCCCTGAACCAAACGCGTCGAACCGCAAGGACTGGAATACTCAGGCTGACCAATAGGACAGTGAAGTTTCCCCCCATCGATTCCTTGACGCTCTGCGGCAACAAATTCAGTGATACTGCAGCAGCGATACCGCCGATTGCAGCCACTGAAAGACTTGTCAGTATCGCTCCTCGGCACCTGGCGGGATCGTCAGCCCGCTGACCCTCAGCCAATAGTCGCGGCAGGATTACCGGCCATCCAAGGGTTACGAACCGTGGAAGAGTAGTGATGAAAGCCATTGCGAAAGAAAAAGCCCCGAAAGCCTCTACGCCGGGAAGTTTGTGCATCAGCACAACGTTCATTGCGAACACGGAGGCGCGGCTCCCAAGTCCACTAAACAGTACACCGATGAGCCTACGTATCATTGTGTTCGGGTCCGCGAATCGCAATGCCAATCGCCAGCCAGAATGCCCATGCAGAGAGACCATTGAGGAACATAAATGAGATCAAGGCAAAAATTAAGCAACCGAGGTCTTTGCTCCGCGTCGCCAAGGACCGACGGCAACTATATGTAATCATGCAAGAGAAAAGTAGATAGCTTACGATGCCAAACTCCGACCAAACCTGCAGATAGATTGAGTGTGCTTCGTTGAATTTCCTGAAAGCCAGCGAATCGTCCACAACGAATTCGACAGACTCAACTCCTTGGAAGTAACCAACGCCTGCAAGTGGATGGGCGCTACCAATCTTTGCGTATGCTATATGGAAATTGAATCGGTGTGTCGAAAGATCGTCAATCCTCTCGACCAAAGAGTGGTTCAGGTCCATTGCCAGTAATGCTACTGGATAGAGTAGCAGGACGCTCACTGTCGCATAGGTAAAAGTTTTCCGTACAAGACTCGGATTGAGGTGTTTGATGTTCCATCGAATTTGAGGAGCTATCACAAATGGAAGCGCAAAAAGGAACGCAAGCAGCCCGCCTCGGCTCAATGTTGGTACGCCGCACAATACAAAAAGAAATGCTAGGATGTAGTAGCGTCGGGCGACGCAGAGAAGTGACAGGAAACCTACCGTCGCCGCGAGGAAATTTACTCCTTCTTGCGTTCCGCTTAGACGCGGTACGGAACGGCCAAGCACGTTGCGAAACTGATCAGGCCCAACCACGAACAGCTCCCCTAGCAAAGCGGTGGCCGTGATGAGGAACAGCAGGACGTATTCCCACCGTTGCGATAAAATACTTTTGTCTTGGGCGATGAAGTGACAGAAGCCGACGCAACCAGTAAGCTGCACAAGGCGAGCCAGAGACTCGGCGTTCAATTCGTGACGCAGCAAGAACCCCATGGCATTGATAAAGATTGCAATAAAGGGAAGCAGCAGGATCGGAGTAATTCGCCCTCGAAAGAGGCCAATGACGCCTAATAATGGCATTAGTAAATGGCCATAGATGGTTAGGCCGCCAATGCTTTTCCAGTGCGAAAGGATTACCAGGAGCCGAACTAGAAAATTCTCTGTCGATTTTAGCCTGATCGCTAAGCGTCTCTTTAGCATTTACACCACTATCCCATGTCTCTTGCAGTCCCGGAAAATAGAGCTCTTGTTGAAAGCGGTAGAAACGGTCAATTCCGCTTGAACAGCCAGTTCTAAATGTCGGCGGCCTATCAAATATGGCCATCTGCTACCGTGTTCTCAACTTCTTTGCTGAATTTCGATCTGAAAACGCCCGGATTAAAATGTTCTGCATGCTTGCGGCAGCATGAGTGCAGGTGCGGATTGCAGTCGTATAGTTCGTCGATTCGCGATAACGCTTCGTTTAATGACCACGTTGTTTGCTTTTTGAAAAATATGCCCGTGTGGTCCTCGACAACGGTTTCCAATGCCCCACCCATGCCGAAGGCGATGACCGGTGCTCCTGCCGCCTGCGCCTCAACCGGAGTGATCCCGAAGTCTTCTATGCCCGGAAAGACGAATGCGCGGCAAGTTTCATAATGTTCTTTAAGTACACTGAATGGTTGTTTCCCAAGAAAAACGATGTTGTCCGCTGCCGCTCTTTCTAGCTTTTTGCGTTCAGGGCCATCACCAATCACGACCAAACGCTTCCCGCTCTCTTGAAAAGCTGATACAGCAAGGTCAATGCGTTTATAGGGTGTCAATGCTGATACAACAAGGTAAAAGTCTGAGCGGGGCCGGTCTGGCGAGAAGCTATTGACGTCAACAGGCGGATGGACAACAACCGAGTCCCGACCGTAGTACTGCTTGATGCGGTTCGCAACAAACTCCGAATTGGCAATGAAGAGGTTTACTCGCTGAGCGGAGTTATGATCGAATCTGCGGCAGTAGGGTGTGCAAAATTTAAAGACGGCCTTTTTTATTCGGGATCCGAATGCCGCGTGGTCGCCAAAATATTCGTCCTGCATTTCCCAGAGATATCGCGGTGGCGAGTGGCAGTAACATACGAGAAAGCAATCGTCAGGTACTTGGATACCCTTGATCATACTGGCATCGCTACAGATAACCAAGTCGGCATTCTTGATCCGCATTGATTTGATGAGCAGTGGATGCAGTGGCATCGCTTGCTTATAAAGCTGCCTCCCAAACGGTACCCATTGAAGGAAACTGCTGCTGATATTCCGCTGGGCGATAACTCCGGTAAGGTTGTTTCGATCATGAACTAGACATTGGATATCTGCAGCAGGAAACATTTTGCAGAACTGCTCTAAAACCTTTTCACCACCGCGCATGTTGACCAGCCAGTGGTGAGTCAATTTGACGCGATCCACCTGTTCTCTAGGGAAAGTCAAGCAACCACCAGAGTGTGCAGTTTGTCTTTGTTCTTGATTGAGCGGACTGAAGTGCGTACCCGATTGCATTAATACGCACCTTCGCGAAACAGCATTGTTCGGATGGTTCGGAAGATGATGTAGGTGTCGAGCCAGGGGGACCAGTTGCAGACGTAGTAGCTGTCCAGACGGATGCGTTGTTCGTAGCTGGTGTCGTTGCGGCCAGAGACTTGCCAGAGGCCTGTGATTCCGGGGCGGACTCGCAAGTACAGCGGGTACATCTCTCGGTAACGACCGATTTCATCCGAGACGATGGGGCGTGGGCCGACCAGGCTCATTTCGCCCTTGAACGTGTTCCAAAGTTGAGGAATCTCGTCCAGGCTGGTCTTGCGTAGGAAGTGGCCGATGCCGGCAATGATTCGCGGGTCGTTCTTGAGCTTTTGGTCTTCGACCCATTGGCGACGCATCTCTGGGTCTTGTTCGAGATATTGTTCGAGGACTTGATCTGCGTCGGTGACCATTGTGCGGAACTTCCACGCTTTGAAAGTTTCTCCGCCGAGCCCGATCCGTTTGTGACCGTAAAAGACAGGTCCAGGACTCTTTCGCTTGATGTAGATCGCCACCAATGCGAAGAGCGGCGAGAGGCAGATCAATGCTGCGGTAGAAATGAGTAAGTCCACTGTTCGTTTGACGAAACGACTAATGGGGCTTCGCAAGTGGTCACGCAGATGGACGCCCATCACTCCAGCACACTCACGGGTGTTGGTCCAAAGGCTTGGAAGCAGAACCTGTGATGGTAGCACCAGTAGGTTGGGAACGTTTCCCGCATGCGACATAACTTCGTTCATGTCAATCTGTTCGCATCCACCTGGTGCAACGATTGCCCAACGGATTTGGAGCTTTCGTCGAAGTCGATCCAGACGCTGCACGGATCCAAGGTATGGAATACCTTGGAGATCTTCCGAAAGGACGTCACTGGTTTGGCGTGGGAAGTCCACCACGCCGATCGGCCGGAGCCCACGCTGTGGGACCCGACTATAGAAGCGGAACAATGCGCGACCTTGAGGACCTGATCCAACGATGATGGTGTTCTCGCCCCACCAACTCGTTCGTGAGCAAACCTTTCTGGTGATCAATCGAACGATCGGCACGAAGAAGGCCGATACAAACATTCCGATCAAGCAAAGTAGAAACTCTCCAGTGCTCAAGATCGCCAGGGTCATATTTGCGAGTATGACAAATGCAAATGACGAAGCGGCGGCGAGAACCGTTTGACGGAGTTCCAAAACTGGACTGATGCCAGTGCCAGGATAGAGGCCCAAAATCGACCCGCTAACGAGATAGCACACCGTTAGGCAAACGGCTTGCAATCCAAGGCCCGAGTGCCAGTTGATCAATTCGAGTGTAAAGATGGGCAGATATGCGACAGCCGCGGAAGCCAACAAGGCAACGAGATCGCCAAGGATGAGAGGCACGCAAGTCAGGAAGACTTGCATGGAACCGTTCGCTTGATTCCGAGTCGCCCGACGTCGGCCTGGATTGGTGTTCCGCCGTTGTGTCAACCGTTGATCGGTGACCGCTGCACTGGGGACGAAGGGATCCAGTTGTTCGATCGTGTCTGTGCAAACGACACCGACCGGGAGCGGATTTGTGTCTAGTTGCGGCATCAAACGCTAGCCAAGGTGAACAAACAAGATGAGTGGGTGTTCCAGCCACCTTTCGTTTGGCGGCAGGACGGTTGGCATTGTAATTGGGTTGACCCAGAAAAAAGGTATCTTCCTTCCAGTTTCAATTCGATCGAAGTCGATGACCCGTCAACTCTTTGTAAAGGTGTGCTGATTTCCTTTAGGAGGAATGCTTGATCAGATTGGAGCAATCGATTTAGCGGACACTTGTGTCAGGCATACTGTTGTCGCAATTTAGATGACACGCATTTGCAGGTTGATTCTGTTCCAACAGCGAGACGCGAGTTTCTGGTTGGTTGATTACCGGCCAGTGGTCGCTGATCGTTCGTTCGCAACGTTGCGTCGTCATATTGATTTGTCTTCGGTCTGGGGGCTGCAGCCGTCGGTCTGAGCAAGTGGCAAAGGATGCAGGTTGTTTGTTGAAGCGATCGCAGGCATGTCCGCGACGCTTCTTGGGTAGGTCGCGTGGTTCTTGGCGAAGTCGATGGAGACGTCGAGAGCATCAAGCATCTTCTGCGTTTGCAAATCGAAGTGCAGGAAACTGCCCATGACGGTATGCGCGTATTCGAACTTGGTCGGGCCCATCAGCGACGCACGGACGAAGTTGCGGAGATAGAGGTAACGCGTGCGTTTGTCTCGAAGCATTCGCCAGGCGATGGTCCGGAACCCCTTGAACATGCGGCGGAATTCCCAAGCGTTGGGAACGTGCTTGTTAACGATCTTGATTCGCGCCGCTGTGTCGATCACACGGTCCATGAAGGCTCGTGGTGAGTAAACGTTTTCGATGATGTTTCGAAGCTCTTGATAGATCTCCACACGATCCCGCGTCGTGATGAAGTTCATCCCGCTGATCGTTTGGTCCTTTGACTCCGCGCTTCGGAGTTCGTAGTTCACTGTCGGATCTTGAACCCAATTGTGTTCCGAATCGATGAGCCGGCGTTCTTTCGCGAGGCGGCGAGTGAGTTGGGTATTTGGCAGCGCTGACAACAGCCCAACCATCGAGAGAGTGATGCCGCTTTCTTGAATGAAGCGGATCATTGGACCATCCGTGCCCGGTTTATCCGTGTCGAATCCGATGATCAAACCAGCCGCGACGGAGATGCCGTGGTCGTAGATCGTTCGAACTCGGTCGATGATTGGATGGACCGTGTTGATTCGTTTTTGGGTGTGAATCAACGTTTCTTCATCGGGTGATTCGATTCCGAGGAAGACATATCGGAACTGGACGTCACGCATCAACTCCAACAGTTCTTTGTCGTCCGCGAGGTTGATGCTGGCTTCGGTTGAGAACACAAACGGGTAGTTGTGATCTTCGTTCCATTGCTTGAGAGCCACGAGCAATGGTTTGATCAGTTTGCGATTGCCGATGAAGTTGTCGTCCGTGAAGTCGACCCAACCTCGATAGCCCAAGTCGTAGAGTTTTTGCAGTTCGGCGAGAAATTGATCTGGCGTTTTGACGCGTGGTCGCCGGCCGAATAGTTCGATGATGTCGCAAAACTCGCAGTTGTACGGGCAGCCTCGCGAGGATTGCACTCCGACGTGGAGGTAGTCGTTGAAGTCGACCAGGTCGAAACGTGGCGTTGGCGTGGTTGTTACGTCGGGTTTGTGTGGCGATTCAAATTGGCCCTTTGGGTTGCCGTCTCGCCAAGCATCCAACCACATCGGAATGGTCAATTCGCCTTCGCCGACGATGACGACGTCCGCGTCTTGATAGATCTGTGGTTGGCTGGTTGGGTCCGGACCACCGACGACAACGAACTTGCCTTCCGCATTGGCTCGTTCAACCCACTGCAAGATACCGGGTTGCTGAGGCAGCATGCCTCCCGTGCAGATTACATCAGCCCACTGCCAATCGGACTCGTCGACTTCGCCAACGTTTTGGTCGGCAATTCGAAATTCCCATTCCTGAGGTAGCAACGCCGCGACGGTCATCAATCCAAGCGGTGGTGCGGTCGCTTTGGCGCCGATTGCTTTGGCGCTCTCGACGAAATTCCAATAGTTCGTTTGCTCGAAACAGGGCTGGATCATCAAACAACGAACGGGCGAATCCGGGCTCTCGGGCAGTCTGGAGGTTGATGGCAACCGGGACGGATTGGACGTCGAAAGCATGGTCGCGAATCTAGCTGAGAGAGGGTATCGGGAGTCAAGCAATGCCGAATCGATCGATCGAAATCAAGTGGGGCCGCCTCCACGCGTCTCAATCAACCTAGTCAGAATAGGTGGTATCGCCAAATCAGAAACGCGGTTTTCACGGTAAATTCGCGGTCCGATGGAGTGGACAGTTGAGGCGAATGAGACGCGGCGGCAACCAGCTGAACCGAAGCGAAGAAGTTTTGGCGGGCTTTATCGATAGAACACGCGTGCTCAGGAGGCCGTCCGGTCAATCGAGATGATCCGCACAGGCAGCGTGATCGTTTTGACTCGGATCTTACGGTTTGAGCATCGCGCCAACGCCATCTTTTTGTGTCACAACATTTGCACTGAGGATTCTGTGAATAAACTTGGGCGATACGAAACATTTGTACTTCTGCCACTTGAGGGGCGTTTCGACGTAGCCCTGTTCACATCATGTCCCACTCGCCCTACCGACGAATGCCCTTGATCACGGGAGCCAGCGGAATGCTTGGCTCTTACGTGGTTGCTGAGTTGTTGAGGGCGCGAATCGAATGCGCGGTCCTGGTCCGAGGCAAAGGGAAGCAAACGGCTGAACAACGCATTGACCAAATCCTGGAGCGATTCGAACAAGCGTGGCAAGTGTCGCTGCCGCGGCCCAGAGTTTTAGAAGGCGACTTGAACCAGCGCCGATTGGGATTGTCGGAGGAGTCGATCCAGTGGGTGAGGGCCAACTGTGATCGAATGCTGCATAGTGCGGCGAGCCTGAGTTTCTTGCCCGCCGATCCAGCGGGCGATAACGAACCTTATCGAACCAACGTTGACGGAACCCGCGAGGTCGTGGCGTTCTGCAACGCAGTTGGGATCACGCAGTTGCATCATGTCTCCACCGCCTATGTTTGCGGCACGCGTTCGGGACGTGTGAAGGAATCCGAAGGCGACACGGGCCAGTCGTTTGCAAACGACTACGAACGAAGCAAGCTGATCGCGGAAGGCATTGTTCGAGAAGCGTTTGGTGGGTCGAACCTGACCGTTTATCGTCCATCGATTGTGATTGACCGGACGGGACTGTCGCCCGTCTCAGGCGATCGAACAATCTATGGTGCATTCTCGATGTACCAGATGTTGGCGTCGAGATTTGGCTTGCCGGAAGATGGTCAGTGGTTCCATGACTTGGGCTTTTCCGGAAGCGAACGAAAGAACATTGTCGACGTCGACTGGATCGCTCGAGCGATTTGCAAGGTGATGAGCACACCACGATTGCACGGCCGGACGTATCATCTGACGACCCGTGATGGCACCGCCATCAAATCGCTGGACGCCGCGTTTCATTCCGCCACGACGAAATGGCTGGAGACGCGAAAGCCGGGGCGGTTGAAGCGACCGAGGCAACTTGATCAGCAAACTGCTAGTGGAGGTTCCACTCAGCGTGAAGAGTTGGATCAGATGGCGGATCCGTTCGTGAAAACGTTCTTGCCGTATTTTCGTGACGATCCAGTGTTCGATCGAGCGAACATTGACGATGTGATCGCGACAACCCATTTGGATGATACGCCCGAGATCGGCAGGGATAAGTTGCTGCAGATGATTGGCAACTGGTCGGCGGTTCCGGCGAGGGCACCCAAGGTGGCGAAGCAACCATCATCGACACAGCAAACCAAAACTCAGCCAGTGTCAGCCCAGCAAAATGGCGATCCCGATGACTGTGTGATTTGCGGTTTCGAAGTTCGTCTGCCGGGCGGCGTTGATAGTGCGCGAGCATTTGAAAGCATGCTGTTCGAAGGTCGCTCGGTGATTGCACCGATGCCAGAAGATCGGTTGAATAGAGAACTGTATTTTGCGAAGCAGCATGGCGTTCCAGGTAAAACCTATACACAGCTCGGTGGATGTGTCTCACCCGCACCACTGGATGCCACGGTAGAGCGAGACATTCAGTCGCTCGGCGACTTTGATTTGACCCACCGCCAGTTTGCTCAGGTCGCGGTGGCGGCACTGAAAACGGCAAGCGGAGTCGGTAGTTTGTCGTCGTCTTCGGCGATGCATGGCGAGTCCAGTCGTGCGTTGTCGGTCGATCCCGTACGTGCTGGCGTTTTCGTGGGACACAGTGGTGGAACTGAACTGGGTGGGCCGCTCGCGATGGCGACGATGGCCGACACCGCGATGGAATTGGTGGACCAAGTACCGTCGATGCAGCACATTGATTGCGGTTCACGAGAGCAAATCAAAGCATCCGTTTCCTCCGCGATTCGTCGCGATCGGCCGCGGTACGAGCCAGGGCATTCACCAGCGTTCAACGCCTATTCGGCAGCGTCGTTGGCCGCTCGATTGATGGGGTTCGAAGGCCGCCGCGAGGTCATCGATGCGGCTTGTTCGTCTTCGCTTTTGGCGCTCCAGCATGCAGCCTCGGCGATCGATGCGAATCGATTGGATTTGGCGGTCGTTGGCGGTGCAACGTTCAACAACGTTGACAACTTGGCGTTGTTCTCGCAGTCAGGTGCGTGCAGCGAAACCGGATCTTATCCATTCGACAACCGCGCGAGCGGGTTGATCAGCAGTGAAGGCTACGTCGCGGTGGTGGTCGCACGGCGAAGCGTCGCGGAAGCCAGTGGGCTTCCTGTCTTGGCGACCTTGCGAGGTGTTGGCGTTGCTTCGGATGGAAAGGGGAAAGGCCTTTGGGCTCCGCGAAGCGAAGGTCAGCAGACGGCCATGCGGCGCGCGGTGAATTCTGATCCGCTCAACATAGATTACTTGGAGTGTCACGCGACCAGCACGCAGGTCGGTGACGCGACTGAACTGGAGAGTTTGACTTCGCTGTTGCGAAACACTCCAAGCACGCAAGGTGCTCTGCCGATTGGAAGCGTCAAAAGCAATCTGGGGCACTTGTTGGAAGCAGCCGGTTTGGTCGGGGTGGTGAAGTGTTTGCTGGCGATGCGTCGTGGCCAGATACCTCCGTCGATCAATTTCGCGATTCCGACCGAACGTCACGACTGGAGCGATTCACCAGTTCGAATCGTGGACCGTGTTGAACCGTGGCAACAACGAACGTCTTCCAGTGGTCGCGTCGCCGCCGTCAATGCGTTTGGCATCGGTGGATTGAATGCACACGCTGTGATCGAAGAGAAGGCTTCCGCTCGTCCTTTCACTACGCAGAAGAAGCGAAGCGAAGAACCGATCGCGATTGTCGGGCGAGGTGTGGTGTTGCCGGGTGCGGGAACACTTCAAGAGTTTCAGGAACTGCTGCAAGGCGGACGATCCGCGATCAGTGATCCACCGGAAGGCCGCTGGGTCGTGGATCCGAAGAGTGGATCTTGGATGGGGTTGAATTCGAATCGATCGAGCTACACGACGCTTCATTGTCGCGGTGGTTACGTTCGAGATTTCAAATTCGACGCGCAGTCTTATCGCATTCCGCCGAAAATGGTGGCTAATGCCAACCCCGCTCAGTTGATGTTGATCGAGGCGGTTCGCCAAGCGATGGATGAGTTTGATGGCGGAAAGTGGTCGATTGATCGTGAGCGAGTTGGCGTGGTCGTGGGAACGATCTTTGGCGGTCAGTTCAGCAACGAGTTGCAAATTGGTTTGCGGTTGCCTGAGATTGCTCAGCACTTGGGTCACGCGTTGGCTTCGATCGGTTTGGATGATTCGAAAACCGAGTCTGCTGCCGAAGAGCTACGCAAACTCGCACTTGCGAAGTATGGAGCTCTTCTCGATGAAACGGGCGGGTTCACGGCCAGCACGCTTGCGTCGCGAATTGCCCGAACGTTTGACTTGATGGGCGGAGCGTTCGCTGTCGATGCCGATGAAGCTTCCGGTGGTTTGGCATTGATCACAGCGATGGAGCAGTTGCATTCCGGTGCGATCGATCTGGCTTTATGCGGGGTGACTCAAAGAGGCATGGACCTGGTCGCTTTCGAACAGCTTTCTCACAAGAACCAGCTTTTGCCATCCGGCCAACCAGAAGACTTGCCTGCTGATGGATCACAAATCATTCCGGGAGAAGGTGTCGCTGTTCTGACGCTGCAGCGATTGTCCGATGCGAAGGCTCAAGGACGAACGATCTTGGGTGTGATGTCCAAGCCGACCGAGGCGTTCGCGGGGGATGTCGAGGCGGCTCGCGCTGAATCGGCTCGTCTTTCCGAAGTGCCTGGATTTATTTCTTCACAAAAGTTGGTTGGCAAAATCGGGCATTTGGGTGGCGGTCAGGGCATCGTTCGCGCAATAGCGGCAACTTTGTCGCCCGCGTTCAGCGGCAAGGATTCTTCCAACGTTTCAATCTCGATCGGTGAAGTTGCCGACGACGGATATCGTGTCAATTATAGTGTCGCCCCCCAGATGAACTACGAGTCGTCCACTTTGTCTTCCGGCGAGTCCGCTTTGATTTCGACCTCCCTTGCTTCCACACCGCTGCCGACTTCCTCTGCGCCGAAACGGTCTCGTTCCGAGGCCTTGGTGAATGAGTCCAACAACGACTCGTCGAGAACGCTCGTTGTTCGTCTTCAGTGTGCATCGTTGGAAGCTTTGCAGACCGCGCTCACTGAGATTGCCGCTGGGAAGTCAGCCAGCGAAAGTCTCGTCTCGTCGTTCACGTCCTCGTCGGTGATGTCATGTCGAGCGGTGTTGTTGGGCAGTGACAACACTGAGATGTCGGCTGCGGCATCGGCGGCACTATCCGGCCCGGTTCGACAAAACGTTTCCGGCGTTCTCGCGAAACAAGATGGTTGGGTTTGGCTACCGAATGATCGTGCAAGCGAGTTTGCGAATCCACGCGTTGGTTGGCTGTTTCCGGGGCAAGGGTCCCAGTACTCGGCCGTTCCGACATGGTTGGACACCGATGACTCCGCAGCCAGCCGAGCATTTTTAAACGGGTTCGATCAGGACCTGAAGTCACTCGGATTGCCATCGGTATCGGATCGTTTGCATGATCCAGATTCACAACTTGGTCGAGATGTTTGGTGGACCCAGGCTTGGGTGTTGGCGGTCGGGTCAATGTTTGCCGATTCGTTGATGCGTCGCGGATTGCGTCCTGATGTTGTGCTCGGCCACAGCTTTGGTGAGTGCACCGCGGCCTGGTGTGCCGGTGTCGTTTCCAGTCGACAAGCAATCGAGTTTGCCAAATCGCGAAGTGATAGCGTGGTGATGACCACGCGAGAACGCGGTGAATTGCTGTCCGTTCGCGGAGCACCTTCGGCCGTGGATGCCGCCCTGCAAGGATCCGATGTTCGTTACACCATTTCGCACCACAACTCGCCTCAACAAACTGTGATCGCGGGTTCCCCCGATCAGATGGCCATCGCGAAAAAGCAGCTTGCTGCGTGCGGGATGGCGTCCGTTGTGATTCCTGTGCCGGCCGCGTTCCATACGCCTGAGATGATGCCGGCTCAAGAGATGTTGCGAGCTCGGTTCACGGGCCAGAACGCACGTCCGCCACGGTTTGCTTTCTTGTCGGCGGTTTCGAATCGTTACTTGGCCGAGCCGTCTGACATCGTTGACAACTTGGTCACGCAGTTGACGCGTCCCGTGTGCTTCAGTGGTGCAACCGAACGTTTGGTTCACGACGGTTGCGAGTTGCTCGTTGAAGTCGGGCCGAACAACGTGCTGACACGTTTGGCCAGCGCGACCGTCGCTCCGCATGTGCTTTGCCTCTCTGCCGATGACCGCGGTCGCGATCCATCTCGTCAGCGACAACTGATCGACTTGGCTTATGAATCACTTGGCCAATCAGTTGACGCATCACGTGATTCGGCTGTTGCTGGAAATGCGATTGCGACACCAACGAAGTCCGGCGCTGAAGAGCCAAGAACGGTTGAGTCTGATCGACCAGCTTTTGAAGTGGTCGATGTGACTCGTCGAAGTCGACGACAACAGGAGACGTTGCAAGACGAGCCGCAGGACCATTTCAAGCCAACCTTGCAGGCAGCGGCAACTGCCTCGGATCAAACCCCCCCGACGGTTCCACCAATCAATGGCAATGGAACGGCTCATCTGAATGGCCTGCAGAACGGCAATGCTGCGGCAGATCTGATTCAGCCGGTAGCGGTTGTTACCGAAGCGGCCGATTTGGCATCCGAAGCGAATCTGCATGACCGTGTCCGATCGGCCCGATCGTTTCTGTTCGATCTGGTGGTCGATCTAACTGGATACGATCCAGAAGTGATCGAATTCGACGCGGATCTAGAAGCCGAATTGGGCGTCGATAGTATCAAAAAGGCTCAATTGATCGGCGAGATTGTTCAGTGGGGCAATTTGGAAGTCGACACGCAATCGATGCGATTGGCTCAGTTCGCTTCGCTCAATGACATCTTGCAATTGGTCGGTGATCCAGCGAGTTGCGATGAAGTCGAGTCCGTTTCTGCGGTAGAAAATGCTTGTGGGAAAGACGTCCCTTGCTCGCCCGATAGCGACGAGGACGCGACTGCCACTTCGGAATCTTTGCGTCGTTTGATGATTGATTTGGTCGTCGATCAAACTGGGTATGACGAAGATATCATCGACATGGACGCCGATCTTGAAGGCGAACTTGGTATCGATAGCATCAAGCGAGCGCAATTGCTCGGCGAACTGGAGCAGCAATACGAGTTGCAGTCGCTTCGCGAGTCGAATTTGAAGCTTTCTGATTTTCCAACTCTCTCGTCCATTCACGCTTTTGTGATGGATCAGATTGATCAGCCGGCGGACGAAAAAAAAAACGCCTCGCTGAATCCCAGTCCCGGCTCAGTTAAAGCGACGACTCAGGCTCCTGCGACGGGAACTCATCGCTTTGTCATGCGGATGAAGTCCGCGTCGCGTCGCGACGGGATGCCTGTGATGCCACGCCTCAACGGGGCTGCACTGATACTGGGCACCAATCCGGTCGCGGACGCATTGGAAAATCGATGTCGAATGGCTGGAGTTCCCGTCCATCGCATCGCAGCTCAGTTAACGTTGTCGGATCTGGATTCCGAACTGGATCGCATTTGGTCAATCGATGCGACGCCGCATCTTTTCTTGGCCACACCGCACGACGATGCGGCCTGCTGGTCAGCATTGGACACCGCGAGTTGGAAACGACGACATTCCGATGCACTCGCGATTCCTTATCGCGTTTGTCAGCGTTGGATGCAACAAACGATCGATGAAGGCCGAATGGCCGAGGCTTCGCTGGTCACCACTTTGAAATTAGGTGGCGGCTTTGGTTTCGATGCGATGTCCGAATCGGTTCAAACCTCGGAGCAGATCCAAGGTCGCTCGGCCGAGTCAGGCGGTTTGGCCGGATTGACCAAAGCCATGTTGATCGAGGCTTGGATGCGTGGTTTCCGAGACACACCGATGTTGGTTGTCGATCAGATTGATGGTGCATCGCCTGATCAGTTGGTCGATGGTGTCTTTCGCGAATTGGCGGTTCCTTCTTACGACGAAGAAGTCGCTGTTGCCGGTGAGCAACGATTGGCCACGGTAGCTCAATACCGTCCACTCGACTTGGCTTCACCAGCCAACCAAATCACTCGTGGCGGTACTTGGATCGTCGCCGGTGGTGGCCGCGGGATCACGGCGATGACGGCGATAGCATTGGCCGAGCGTCACGGGTTGAAACTGCACTTGTTGGGCATGGCCCCGGTGCCAGAAATCGATCCTTCGATGCGAGAACATGCCCGGCGAGATCGAGCGGATTTGCGCCGTGTCATGATGGGAAAAATTCAAAAAGAAGGTGGCAACCCGGTCAAGACTTGGCGGCAACTCGAGAAGGCCATCGAGATCGATCTGACGTTGCAAGCGTGTCGTGAGCGATCCATTGAAGCCACATATCACAGCGTCAACGTTTCGGATTCTAATGCGGTTGAAAATGTCGTCGCGAAGATCCGAAGCATGGATGGAGCGATCCATGGTGTGATTCAAGGCGCTGGTTCCGGACAAGATGCTCGGTTCGATCGCAAGCGTCCGGACAAGGTTGCCCAGTGTTTTTCCGCCAAGGTGGATGGCACGATTGCTTTGGCATCCGCGACGCAAGCCGATCCTTTGGAGTATTTCATTGGATACGGTTCGATCAGCGGACGCTTCGGCGCCAACGGTCACACGGACTACTCCGCAGCGAATGATATGCTCGCGAAGTTGATCGGCCGATTGCGTCAGCAACGCCCTGAAACACGCTGCCTGACTTTTCACTGGCACGCTTGGGGCGACGTTGGGATGGCGACCAAACCCGAAGCGAAATTGGCACTCGACATGATCGGCATGGAATTCATGCCTGCCGAAGAAGGGCTGCAGCATTTCCTGAACGAAGTCGAACATGGTGGTGATGAGGCCGAGGTGCTGATCACGGACCGTCGCTACGTCCGCAAATTCTTTCCCGCCGAGTCATCGCGAGTCGGGAATTCGTTGCCGGGGCCCTCCCCGATGATCAACCCAGCAGAACGGTTGATCGCGACATCGCAGGATTCGTTTGCGGTAACGCTTGATCCCGAACGCGATTTGTTTTTGAAACATCACCTCGTCAACGGCCGTCCCACACTGCCATTCGTGATGGCGATCGAAATGTTGGCCGAGGCGGCTCGCTTCGGAACCGATCAGAAGGTAGTCCGTTGTCGAAACGTATCGGCAACGATGCCACTGAAGTTCATGGGCGATGATTCGCTTGCCGTCGAACTGTTGCGAGATCCATCGGAGCTTACTCGGTGGTCTTTGGTCAGCGACCTCCGTCGACGCGACGGTCGTTTGGTTCAAGCTCAACGCCCTCATTTCTCGGCAATGATCGAGCTAGGGGATGACAGCGTTCCCGTTATAGCCGTTGGTGATACGGAAGTCGCGGAGACTGCGGTGCGGTACGCCGACGAGACGGCTCCGATTTACCATGGGCCATCGCTGCAGTGTTTGCGGTCGATTGGATTTGCGAACGTCAACGCGGGATCGTCCTGCGATGGTTTGGGAAAACATCCAAGTGCGGTCGGGACCATCGTCGCTCCCAGTCCAGCTCATTTGGCAGGTGAGGCTCGTCCGTTGTTGGGTTGGGTATTGTCACCCGCCACGATGGATGCGGTTTTGTATGCGGCGGGTATGCTTGCTTACCATGTTTCGGGTCGACCAAGTTTGCCGATCTCGTTTGAGTCAATCGAAATTGGGCGTTTGCCTGATCCCGGTGAGCCATTGAAAGTTCACGTGCAGTGGGAAGGCGAGTCATCGTCCCGGTCAGCGGGCGACGCCGATGGCGGATTGATGTCAGCCGTTCTAGTCGGCCAGAATCAGGAAATGATTCTGCGAATCAGCGGCTACCAAATCGGTTGGCTCCGCTAGCGCATGTATCACGCGACGACTTCTCAGCCGGCTTTGCTGCCGTCGAATTGGTACACCGATTCGACGATTCATCGACGCGAGGCGGCTGCGCTGGGGCGGGCCGGTTGGCAATTGGTCACGACGACAACGGGGCTATCCAAGCCCGGCGACTACCAAGCGATGGACCGGTTGGGAGTTCCACTGATCGTTCGCAACCACGACGGCGAGTTGGTCGCGCTGCGAAACGTTTGCGCTCATCGTCAGTGTCAGCTGGTGACGGAAGGTGGCGGGCATGCAAAGGATTTGAAATGCCCCTATCACGGATGGCAGTACGGCGGAGACGGTCGCACTCGAAAGATTCCGGCCGCGAAAAATTTTCCGCACTTCGATCGAGAACGCTACCGCTTGAATCGCTATCCAGTGCAAGTGGTTGGTCAGTTGGTTTTCGTGAATCTGGCGGGCGAAGCGACCACGCCGGGAGACGATGATTGGGTCGGTGACTTCGCCGCGAAAACGGACGCGAAGTTGTGGCAGCAGGTTCTTCATGAGGAACTGGAATACTCGTGCGATTGGAAGATCCCGATTGAAGGTTCGCTGGAAAGCTACCATCTCAGCGAAGTCCACTCGCAGACATTTGGCAACGATCCGGGTGAGAACGAGAGCACGCACGAATTGCTTTCTTGGGGAACTCGATTTCGGACGGATGCCCGTGACGATTCGTTTCTTGCTCGGATGGAAGAACGTGTGATGCGATGGTTGGTCGGAGAATTCGGGCCTCACTATCAGCATGTTCATGTGTTCCCAAATATCATGGCGTCGTTCACGGACACCATGAGTTTGGTCTATCAGATCACGCCCACCGGAACATCGAAGAGCAAGATCACCGTTTTTGGATTCACCCGCCGCCCCAAACGTTCGGGCATCATCGCGGGCCGGGTCGCGAGCGGATTGGGACGCAGTGCGGCGTCGATGGCTCGGAAAGTGTTAGATGAAGACGCGGCCATTTTTCCGCTCGTTCAGGCAGGAATGAATTCAGCTTGTCTCGATGACACGAGTCAGCAAACCGGGCGAATTTTTGGACGCTGTGAAGAGAGACTACATGCCTTTCATGTGCACTGGAGCAGCCTGATGAATTCAGAACGCGTGTCGTCAAAAGAAGCTACGTTGGAAGATCACCATGAATGAGGGATCGGGGACAGACATGAAACCATCAGCGGACTTGAAAGGCAAACGAGCTTTGGTCACCGGCGCAAGTCGTGGGATCGGTCGTGCGATCGCGTTGGAGTTGGCCGCTCGAGGTGCTTCGGTCGCGATCAACTTTCTGAAGTCGGAAGAACAAGCGGTCCAGGTTGCCACCGAGATATCAAATTCCGGCGGAACAGTGATGTTGGTGCGAGCCGATGTTTCGTCCAAGGAAGACGTGGAAGCCATGGTCGAGAGCGTCGCTCAGAAATGGGGCGGGTTGGACATCGTTGTCAGCAACGCGGCGGCCGGCGGTTTTCGCGATCTGAATGATCTGACGCCCGTCAATTTCGAGGCGGTCCTTCGTAGCAATTCGGCGCCCGTGGTTTGGCTTGCTCAAGCGGCATGGAAATATTTGGCGGAAGGCGACGCGCACGGAAAGTTGGTCGCCGTCAGCAGTCACGGTTCGAACTGGGCGGTGCCTCACTACGGAGCGATTGGTGCCTCGAAGGCGGCACTCGAAGCCTTGGTGCGTCATCTGGCGCTCGAGTATGGTGACCGAGGCATCAACTTCAACTGTGTGTTGCCCGGAATCATTGCCACCGATGCCATCGCCAGCATGCCTGGTTCCGAAGGCCTGATTGAGGCGGCAAGCGAACGAATGATGGTCGGCAAACGGCGACTTTGCGAACAAGATGTCTCGTCCGTGGTGGCGTTTCTATGCGGCGACGGAAGTGATCTGATTCAAGGGCAAACGCTCGTGATCGATGGTGGAGTCAGCATTCGCGTGTGATGCGAAGGTTGGCCAGGCAAGTTTTCATGACAGATGATTTAGGCGATTGGGAGTCCGATGATTGACCCACTGATTCTTCGACGAGCGACAATTGTGCTCGTGGTACTGTTGGCTGGAATGGTTGTGTGGCAGGTGGTGAAGTCCACGGCAGAACAACCTACCGCGAACAAGGAACGTGACCCGAATGCACCCGAGCTAAGCCTAGGTAGTTTCGCGCAGCCGTCGTTTGCTTCCAAGTCCGACAACGAGGCGCGTGGCGAACTCACTCTTCGCGTTGGAAAGATCGGGTCCGCACCGAGGCGTGATGAGATCACCGTGTTGAAGTCATTGCCTGATTCGGAACGTGATTGGACACGTGCCTACTCGATGGCGAAAGGCAATGCTTGCCGCTTGGTTGCACCGGGGGCAACGGTATCGGCACCGCTGTCGATGGCTCGCTCTGGCCAGCACGGCGAGCTGGGACGTTTGTCAGCCATCACAATCGGTTTGGAGATGGCAACTCAGGGCCGTCAGAAGTTGCCCGCCGTCACTCGTCAGCAAGTCGACCAGTACTTTGAAGACCATCGTTTGTCGGTCCAGCCCAAGCTGTATTACGACGAAGACAAACGTGTCTACTTTGGCACCGACTGCACGGCAGCTTTCTTTGAAATCGAGCGTCCCGGTTACACCATCGAACCGGAGCCGATGATCAATGTGGCAGTCAGCCGATTTCGCACGCTCGGGATTGTTGGCACGTCAGAGGATTCCGGTGTCTTGCTGGGACGGACTCTGGCGTTGATGTTTGCTTTCGAAAAGAGTGATGACACCATTTCAGGTGTGGCAGATGGAGGTCGTCAGGCGTTGGAATTGATGCTGTTGCATTTGCCACAAGATTCAACGGCGGAGGACTTCAACATTGAGGTCTACATCACCAGCGATGAGCGGGCCAGTTTGCACCGTTTGGATCTGGGGAATGAGGCGGTCAACTCGCCGCTTCCGACGATCTCGTCCGAGGTTCGTTTTGACAAGATGATCTTGATGGGCATGTACCCGGCGGAGCCCGTCGTGACCAAGATTCACTTCCGTTCGGCAGGCATTCTTTCGATGGAAATGATCACTCGGCTAACGCGAGGAACCAGCGAACGCACCGGGATGAGCCTGACCGAGATTTTGGATGAGTTCGGCAAGCTCTCGATGCAGTCCCCGATTGATACCTCACCAAAGTACGAGGACGCGGAAGTGGCTGAGGCGGCTCGTCGAAAGTACGAACGCTTGCGAGCCATGCGTGAAGAAGTTTCGCGTGACGACGCAATCTTGACGCCGTCCAAACGCCCAATGATGACCGGACTGGACGACTGATCAGTTGGTTGAGGCCGTTTCGAATGGCGCTCATCGTTGCGTGCGTGCTTGCAGCGTGGACACAAAAAACGGAAGCCAATCTGGTATCAGACTGGCTTCCGTTCATTGAATGTCATTCGTGAATCGTATCGGGTTTAGCGATCGCCACGGCCACCGTAGCCGCCACCGCCTCCGCCGCCGTATCCACCACCGCCGCCACCATAGCCACCGCCGCCACCATAGCCACCGCCGCGGTTGCCACCGCCACCGCCGTAACCACCGCCGCCGCCACCACGGCCGCGTCCGCCGCCGTAGCCTCCTCCTCCTCCACCGCCACTGCGTGGCTCACGTGGACGAGCTTCATTGACTGTCACGCTACGGCCATCGATTTCGTGGCCGTTCAGGTTTTCGATCGCATCCTTAGCACCTTCGGCATCCGCCATTTCGACGAAGGCAAATCCGCGACTACGTCCTGTCTCTCGATCCATGATGATGTTCACAGCTGACACTTCGCCATACTGTTCGAACGCGCCACGGAGTTCTTCCTCGGTGGCCTTGAACGAGAGGTTCCCGACATAAATGTTCGTCACTAATCTGATACCCTGCAAACCGTCACCAACGAGGCAAGATGCCTCTCGCATTCGGGCTCGTTTCACTGGAAAACGCTTCCAAAACAAACCAACCAACCCAAATGTGGTGCTCAACTGACTGCGCAGCGTGAACCATCCCGATACCCCAGTCAATCCCATCTTTTTGCCCCTCCCTCGGAATTCACGAAACAATCCGAGAGCGTTTGAGACGCCTGGGGACGCGGTTTTGTGGGGGTCGTTGCTTTAGCCTATGTGTGCCATTTCACTGTTAAAGCGAAGGCCTAGCTTCACTTCAAGATGCGTTCCGCGGTCCGTTCCGACGCCGCAATCACCGGTGCGATCCCCACGCCACCCAGTGCGTTTGTGTTCAGGTGCAGCCCCTCGAGTGAATCGATCGCGGCTTGAATCCGTTGGACTTTGTCCAAGTGACCAACCTCATACTGGGGCATCGCCTCGTTCCAACGCACGACTCGAACGAGGGCGGTGATGTCCTCGAGTGGTTGAGTCTGATCCAGTCCGATGAGGTCACCCAGTTCGGTGCGGACGACATCGGTGATCTCACTATCGCTGCGGTCGAGGATCTCCGGTTGCAACACACCGCCAACAAACGCTCGCACAATCACGTGATCATCGGGAGCACGCTGGGGAAACTTGGTGCTGGCGAAACTACCTGCTAGCACGCGTCGGTTTTCCTTTGGCGGCACGACAAAACCAAATGTTGCTGGCAGACGTGAGATGCAATCCCTGCGAACAGCCATCACCACAATCGCGGTGGATGCGAATGAAATCGAGCGAAGCGTGGAGGCCGCTTCTTCACTGAGCGATTGCAAGAGATTCGCTGCGACGTGCGCGGGTGTTGAAACGACGACTTGATCAAACTCTTGGGAAGACTGATCGCTGCATTCGGTTTCGATGTTCAGTTGATAACGATGGTTCGGGCGCGGGACGATTGAGCGAACAGCCGTGTTCAAGCGAATGTTTTCACGCCCGACGAAATCGGCGAGCATATCCATCCATTGCTTCATCCCATTTGGAAACGCACGAAACTTTTCGTAGCGAGCGCCACTGCTGGCTTGTTCCGTGGAGTCTTCGCCGGTTCGGATGCGTCGCAGAGTTGCTTTGGCGAGCGACCCGTCGTTGGTCTCCATATCCCAGATCGGTTTCATCGTCGCTGCCATGCTGAGGCGATCGACATCGGCCGTGTAGATGCCCGCGACCAAGGGAGCGACGATGTTGTTCAGGCACTCGTTCCCCAATCGCCGACGCACGAACGATCCAACGCTCTCGTCGGTCACGCTGTCGGCTCGACGTGGAACGAAGCGTTCTCGAAGCAATCGAAGTTTGCCCGAGAGACTTAGCAGAGGCGTCGTCAGCATCGAACCGAGTTTGGTTGGACGCATCAACACAAAACCTTCTGGGATCGGGATCAGCTTGTTCCCTCGAGCGATCATGGCACCGCGACCGAGCGGGTTGGGACGCAGCAATTGATCCGCGACTCCAAGTTGCTCGCACAGATCGATGGCGGCCGATGGAGCGGTGGCGAACATGTCGGCACCGTGATCAACCACGAAGGTGCGACCCGAGTTGTCCGTCAACGTCTCCGTGTGAATCACGCCCCCGAGTCGATCGGCGGCTTCAAAGAGAGTGATGTTGGGAAGAGGCTTGTTCTGCTTTTTCGACAACAAGAGAAGGTGAGCGGCGGTGGACAGTCCAGACAGTCCGCCGCCGATGATCGCAACATTCATCAATTCAATGGGCTCATTTATTCGTCGGTTCCATGCGGAAGCTAGGGCCGCTTTGGTCCATGCTGCCGTCTTGCATCATGGGTTCGCCGTAGCTGGGGTCCATGCCCATTTCCATGTCATCGTATCCCGGTTCACCCATGCCGTATCCGGGCTCGCCCATGTCATATCCGGAATTGCCGTAACCTGACATCCCGTTTGAATTGCGACCGCCGCCCATCTTCATCGCGGCACCGGCCATGCTCAGGAATGGTTGAAGCGGTGCAAGCATCTGTTCGGATGCCTCGTGAAAGGCTGTCGCGTCGGCGGCGGATTCCAATGCCGGCAGGTGTTGCTCAAACTGGGGAGCCATGCCAGTTGCCATCGCGCCGAGTGCACCGCCAGCTTGCTGGAGCGGCACTGCGGAGACCGTGTCGGCAGTCATGTCGCTAATCTTTTTCTTCTGATCTTCAATCCACTTTGGGAATTGATCCGCCACTGATTTAGGAACCCAGTAGCCTTCGACACGCACAAAGTCGATTGTTTCGCCACGAGGTGGGCGCCGTTGTCCTGGTTGCTGGCTGCCCGAACCGGCTCGTCGGATTGTCGCGGTGTCTTCATCGAAACGGGCGACTTCCCACATGGCATCGGAAGACGTGAAGGATTGTGTGAGTTGCCGAAAGTATGGTGCCATCGCTTCACTTCGCGAGCGGAACCAGTTTGTGAATCCTTGTTCGCGGATGGATTCTGCGTTGGCAGCATCGTCGGCCAACCCAGCGCGAATCATGCCCGCGACTGGCAAGACCATTTCATCGATCACATCCAAGTAGGGACTTTCGCTGTCGGGAGAACCAGAGGCCAACCGCGGGTGCGACTTGATCCAGTTTTGACGAGTGACGATCAAGTCTGCCCAACGATAGAACTGCTGAACGGCTTCGTTCCAGTTGCTGGCGTCAGCTTTCTGCATGGACAAGTTTGCTAGTTCGTCGATGTCACTGCGGTACGAAGGCGGCAACGCATCAATGGCGACTGCCAGGTGTCCCTCGCGAAGCTGCGAGTGAACTTGTGCAATGACTTCGTCGATTGACAGATTCGGTGCCAGCGGTTGGTAGGCGGAAGGTGCCGGAGGGGTGGGCAGTGGATCCGGTGCTGCTGCCGATTCTGCATTGGCAACTTGTTGCAACTCTTCGCTCAACAGTTGGCGTTGTTCTTTCAAGCGAGTCGCAATTTCTTCTGCTTGGATCCGGCTTTCCGCGATCAGCGATTTCATCGGCACGCTGACACGTTTGCCGTTGGACATCAACAGGATGACGTTGTCGTCCCACAACCCGATCATCTGAGCTTGGACCGTTCGGTTGCCAACCAAGCTGGTCCAGTTTTCCGCCGTCAGATTCGATGACGTTCCCAACGTGACGACTGACGCAACCGCCAGGCCAATTGTGCCTGTTAGGATCGAGAGTCGAAGCCGATGTTGCCGAAAGAAGACTTGGCGATCAAGCATGATCGATGGTCCGAATGAAAGGTGAGGCGGTGAGATCGCGAAGTCGAGACGGGCAAACTCGGTGGTCACTGTTCCACTGAACGGAAGGCTCTGCTTTTCAGCCGATTTGCATCTCTCTTCAGCCCACCAATGTTGATCAACGACGGGCTTGGAAAGCGATGTGCACACTACCACGCCGCTCGACCTCATCCACTATAGTAACTCAGGCGGGCGGGGTCGCCGACGTGAAAAAGGCATCTGGGAGTTGAAAACGCGATGGATGAACTGGGCTACCCGGACGATGAAGAAAAGCAGCGGCTTCGCGAGAAGCACTACAACGCGACAATCATCAAACGGATGGACCTGACTGAGGATCTGGCGAGGTACCGGATCCAGTGCGACGAACCTGTGATGCCGTTCGAGCCCGGGCAATATGTCGCCATCGGGCTGGGGAACTGGGAACCGCGATTGCGAGGCACCCAGCCTGAGGACGTCCCTGTCAAAAAGTCGCGAAAGTTGGTCCGGCGGGCATATTCTATTTCATGCCCGATGCTGCACGATGCCGAATCGCCCAATGCGGGCGAACTGGCGCCCGTCGACCAAATCGACTACCTGGAGTTCTACATCACATTGGTGCGTCAGGGCGCAACTTCCGCGAGCAAGCCACCTGCCCTAACGCCTCGCCTGTTTGGCAAAGGGGAAGGTGATCGAATCTGCGTCGAACGCAAAATCACCGGGCGATATTTGTTGGGTGAGATTCCAACGAACGAAAACGTTTTGATGCTCGGAACCGGCACCGGCGAAGCTCCCCACAACGCGATGGCGACCACTTTGCTGTCGCGTGGTCACCTCGGGAAAATCGTCATCGCAACCAGCGTTCGATACCAATCGGACATTGCTTATCAGAGCGAGCACGATGAGCTGATGCGTCGATTTCCCAATTATTGCTACCTACCACTGACGACTCGTGAGCCCAAGAATTTAGAGCCAAACCGCCCTGATTACGTCGGCAAGCAGTATCTGCAAACGATGTTCACCACCGGCAAGTTGGCGGAGTTGGTTGGCGATCCACTCGCGCCCAGCAACACACACGTTTTCCTGTGCGGGAACCCAGACATGATCGGTTACGTGCCGCCCGGTGGCGACGTTCCCGATAAGCCCGGCATGCTACCGCTGCTTCGTGCAGCCGGATTTCATGATGCCACAGAAACACCGGGACCCGGCACCATTCGATTTGAAAAGTATTGGTAAGCTAGCCGGTTCAGACACAAACGTTCACATTCAACAACTATCCACATCAACTAGCACGTCATCCCACGAGAGTGATCATGGACTTGAACAATACAATCGCGTTGATTCTTGGCGGTGGCCGCGGAACACGATTGTTCCCGCTCACAAAGATCCGCGCCAAACCCGCGGTGCCATTGGCCGCGAAGTACCGATTGATCGACATTCCGATCAGCAATTGCATCAACAGCGGACTGAATCGCGCTTATGTCCTGACGCAGTTTCTATCCGAGAGTCTCCACCGCCACCTTCGGCAAACGTACACCTTTGATCACTTCAGCGGTGGGTTTGTCGAACTGCTGGCCGCTCAGCAGACCGTGAATTCCGGCACCGATTGGTACCAGGGCACCGCCGACGCGGTCCGCAAAAACTTGGTGCACCTGCGAGAGAGTTGGATCAAGCATGTGTTGATCCTTTCGGGCGACCAACTGTACCGAATGGATTTTCGCGAGATGATGAAGACTCACATCGAGTCGGGAGCGGCCGCGACCATCGCGGGCATCCCGGTGACGCGAAAAGACGCTTCGGCACTGGGAATCATGCAAGTCGATGATTCCGGACGGGTGACTGGGTTTGTTGAAAAACCCCAAACCGAAGAAGAGATCGCAAAGGTCCGCATGGAGCCCAGCTGGATCGATGCTCGTGGGATTGAGAGCCAGGGCCGTGATTTGCTGGCCAGCATGGGGCTGTACATCTTCGACAAGGACCTGATGGTCGACATGCTCGAAAACAGCCTTCACAGTGACTTCGGCAAAGAAGTCTTCCCCGAGGCGATCAACACTCACAAGGTTCAGTTGCACCTGTTCGATGGGTATTGGGAAGACATCGGAACGATTCGCTCGTTCTACGAGGCGAACTTGTCACTGGCTAGCAAGAACCCGCCGTTTGACATTCGCAATCGTCACTCACCCATCTACAGTCGCCCTCGATTCCTTCCGCCGACGATCATGGGCGATGCGAAGATCACCGGCAGCTTGATCGCGGACGGTTGCCGCATCGGTGACAATGTGACGATCGAAAACAGCGTGATCGGACTTCGGACCGTTATCGGCGACAATGTCACGATCAAAGACAGCGTCGTGATGGGAGCCGACTTCATCGAGATGCGAGGTGCAAATCGCGACGGCAAGCTGCCGGTCGGCGTCGGCGCCGGAAGCGTGATTCAGGGTGCGATTCTGGATAAGAATTGCCGCGTTGGTGAGAATGTTCGAATCTTGAACGAAGCCAAGGTGGAGCACCAAGGCGAAGACGATGACCTGCAAATTCGCGATGGAATCAGCATCGTGATCAAAGACGGCCAGATCCCCGACGGATTCAGCTGTTAGTCAGCGAGGCGACCGATTGTGGCTCGGCGGTTCGCCGCCGAGCTCGATGGTGCTCCCGTCGATGGAGCTAGAAGTACTCGCTCAGATTGGCCGCATGCCAGCGAAAACCAAAGGCAGAGATTCTGCTGGCCACTGCTTGTTGCTCGCCATCAATTGATGGCGAAGCTCAGGAGTCGGCGGATTCTTTGGAGGCACCCAGTTGCCGGGTGACCGCCTCAATTGGGATCGGAATCCCTCGCAGGCAACCTTCCAAGACCAGTTCCGTGCCGACGACGCCTTGGAATCGGGCGACGATCATGCGTCCGCGGCGAGCTTTTTCGAGCTTCACCAGCACGATGAGATTATCGCCGGGAGTAACAACTCCTCGAAAGCGAACTTCATCGACCCCGCCGAAACCGACCATTGCGGCACCGAGCAGGTCGTGTTTTTGGGTGTAGTAGCTAGAAAGCTGAGCAACAGCTTCTAACATCACGACGCCGGGCATCAGCGGCATGCCGGGCATGTGACCGCGAACCCAAAACTCGTCTTCAGTGATTGCCTTGTAGGCGGCGCACGCGTGTTGATCGAGATCCTCATAGAGAATCGCGGTCAACTGTTCCATTTCGTGCCGCTGCGGGTTGTACTGGCGAATCGCTTCGATATCGGCGATTGGCTTGTCAACGTCCAGCAGAGCCGGATCAAGGATGAATTCGCTGCGTGCCACGATCAGGTCTTGATTTTTTTCCGCTTAGCTTTGCGTGCCTTCGCATTTGCGGGGCGTTTGCCGTGGTTGGCTTTCTTTGTTTTCCGGTGGGGCTTGGCCACTGTATCGGTCGCTGTTTCTGGAGGAGAGACGTGTGAAAATGGCAAGCAAATCGGCGATTGAAACCGTCAGCCAACGCAGTCGGATGTTAGCGTTCGCGGTAAACGATGCGACCCTTGGTCAAATCGTATGGCGAAAGCTCCACGCGAACTTTGTCGCCTGGAACAATCCGGATGAAGTGCTTTCGCATTCGACCAGCAACGTGGGCCATGACCTCGTTGCCGGTTTCCAATTGCACACGAAAGCGAGTGTTGGCGAGGGCTTGTGTAACGGTGCCCTCAACTTCAAAAGCTTCTTCTTTCTTACCCAAAATTGAACCTTCTTAGCGTTTGCTAAACTGAACGCCACGGCGAGCACCACGAAGGCCTGGTTTCTTACGTTCCTTCATGCGTGAATCACGCGTCAGGAAGCTGCCTTCACGCATCGGGTCGTGCAAAGCCTCATCGTGGCTGCACAGAGCACGAGCGAGGCCCATGCGAACGGCTCCGGCTTGGCCGGTCATTCCGCCGCCCGAAACACGAATCAGCAGGTCGACCGATTCGGTCAAGCCAGCGGCTTCGAGGGTTTCAGTGATCGCGTAGCGATGTTGGTCGTTGACGAAGTAATCTTCGATCGACTTACCATTGATAGTGATTTTTCCGCTGCCGGGACGAACGCGTACTCGGGCAACGCTGCTTTTGCGACGTCCTGTTCCCAGTGCGTCGCCGTTGATCTTGTCTTTTTTAACTGCAATCATGGATCAGACCCGCGTGATGCGGTCGGTGAGGGCGTGTGGGAACTAGGCGCTGGCTTTTTTGCCGGTGCGTGCCAATTCGACGGGTTGCTGAGCGGTGTGTGGGTGCTCAGGGCCAGCGTAGATTTTCAACTTGCTCAGCATTTGGCGAGCGAGTTTGTTCTTTGGCAACATGCGACGAACGGCGTGATACAGCAAATATTCCGGTTTGCGATCATGACGATCTTGGTAGCTTTCCAGACGCAAGCCCGGGTAGCCGGTGTACCAAGTGTAGTGGCGATCACGCATCTTGTTGCCCGTCATGCCGATCTTGTCGGCGTTGGTGACAATCACGAAATCGCCGCAATCGACGTGTGGGGTGTACTCAGGACGATGTTTTCCCATCAATACGACAGCGATATCGCTGGCGAGTCGACCGAGAACTTCGTCGCTGGCATCCACAACATGCCATTGCTTTTCGATTTGGCCGGGTTTGGCCATGTAGGTACGTTGAACAGCCACTGCTCACAACTTCTGACAAAAGGGCACCGAAAAATTTGAATCGCAGAACCTACTCGACTGAACCCAAATTCGGCAAGGGCTATTTGGGAAACGTTTGTAGGCTTTTTGGGCGAAATGGGATAGCCGAGCTAGCCAACCTTGGATCGGATCTCCCCCGCGGCGGCGGGCTGGGATCGTGTCTTGGCAGTCGTCTTCGCTTTTCGCTCGGGCTTTGCCGTCAGTTGAATTGGCGGGACCGAGGACGATCCACCATGAAACGTGCGTTTGCGATCAATGGTGTGATCAAGCACAAACGCTCCGCCCGGCATCCCCTTTCGCGGCGAGACACGCAAGATTGACGCGTGTCCGCACTGAGGGCATCGAATCCGAAGGCTATGTGTGTCCAACATCTTTTGGATGGAATTGGCAAGTTCTCGGTTTTCGCTGAGTGTCGGGAGCGATTGGCCGACGAGTCCCTGCAGCTTGGACTGAAGGGTTAGCCGCACGGTCCGCTGAATCCGGTTGAGTTCCCACTGCAGAGATTTCAGCATTTGGCCGGTCTCGTTGCCCTCCATTTCTGGGCTCCCGATTTCTGCGGTTTCGGATGGTGTCGATCCTTTTACCTCGTTGGAAATCTTCGGATCCGTGGCCTTTGGTTCCGCACCGCTTTTGTCGCTGGTTTGGATGCGGTGACTGTCGGCTGAGTCGGGTCGATCTTCGGGTGCAGCCAAAACGGCGTTCCAGGCGGAAAGAGATTGTCTGAGAAGAGGTCGAGGGTCGGCGGATGGTGAAACGAGTTCAACGACTTTTCCGACTCGACTCTGGACAAGAGGTTATACAAAATGTATAAGTTGTCCAGCGGGAATCGTTTCAATCGATTTTCTCTGTGTTTTCGGCGTTGTCGGACGAGACGTGTTGGGGGGTAAGACCGGGGCAACCGGCGTTTCCCATTCCAGCGTCACAGTTCGCCAGCGAAGAATGCAAACTCCGCTTTTGAAGCGACTTCCAGTGGCGATCTAGGCGGAATTTTAAGTAGTGTCGGCCCACTGGACATTTCCGCCCCCTTCTCGCCCGAGCAGTCAGACAGGCCCATGTCGGTCAACCAACAAACGGTCGAAGAAACCAAAGCGCAGATCCGCGGTTTGGTCAACGAAATCGCAGCTCTCACCAAGAGCGGTGCCACCGCTTCGGAGTTCTATCCGGAGTTGCTGAGCAAAATCATCACCGCCCTGGCCGCGGCCGGTGGTGCGGTGTGGCTGCTCGATGAGGATCAGCAGCTACGGTTGCAGTATCAGATCAACGCTGAGCCGTCGATTCTGAACGAAGGCACGGAAGACGCCGATCGCCACAACCGGCTGATTCGTCGCGCAGCCGCGTCGGGCCAGTCGCTGCTCGTTCCTCCTTACAGTGGAACGACGGACGGCGACGCCGAAGGCAACCCGACTCGTTACTTATTGGTGTTGGGTGCTCTGCAGCACGATGGCCAAAAAGACGGCTTGATCGAAATCTTCCAGCGTCCCGACACCGCCCCCGATACACAACGTGGCTACCTGCGGTTCCTGCAGCAGATGTGCGAGCTCGCGGCCGAATGGCTCCGCAGTCAAAAGCTTCGCACACTCGGGGATCGCCAAACGCTTTGGCAGCAAGCCGACTCCTTCGCTCGTGCGGCTCACGAATCACTGGATCTGAAAGAGACCGCCGCGATTGTCGCCAACGAAGGTCGCCGACTGATCGGTTGCGACCGAGTCAGTGTTGCAATCAAAAAGGGTGGCAAATGTAAAGTTGAGGCCATCAGCGGTCAGGACACGATCGAGAACCGCTCGAACATCGTTGCAGCCCTGAACGTGCTGGCCACGCGGGTTGTCGCGGCTGGCGAACCATTGTGGCACGACGGGTCCACGGAAGATTTGCCGCCGCAGATCGAAGAAGCCCTCGAAGACTACGTTGACCTTTCTTACGGACGGAACATCGCGGTCCTCCCGCTTCGGGAGCCACAACGAAAGCTCGGCCAAGAAGCTGAGATGGGTGCCGCCGGCGAAGTTGATCGCGACGATGCTCACCGCGGTGAAGTCATCGGCGCATTGATCGTCGAACAGATCGAAACGGATCTTCCGCCTGAAATCTTCCGCCAGCGATGCGACTTGGTTTACGAGCACGGCACTCGCGCAATCGCCAACTCGCAGGCTCACTCAAATCTATTCTTGATGCCAGTGTGGCGAACACTCGGTCGAGCGACTTGGGTTTTGCGAGCCCGAACTCTGCCAAAGACATTGGGAGTGGTCGGTGCGATCGCTGCCCTGATCTGCGGATTGATCTTCATCCCGATGGAGTTCGACCTGGAAGCCGACGGAACACTCAAAGCCGAAGCTCGCCGAGAAGTCTTTGCGGGCATCGATGGCGAAGTCCGTGAGGTGCTGGTCGATCACAACTCGATCGTGGCCGCGGGCGATCCGCTGGTGAAGATGATCAACCCAGACATCGGCATCGAACTGGAAGATCTACGCGGTCAGATCCGAACGACGTTGGCTGAATTGCAACGCATCCGGACTCAGTCCCGCAATCGATCGCAATTGAAGGCGACCGAGCGACGCGCGATTGAATTGGAAGAGGTCGAAGTCGAAACCAAGCTCGAAGCACAGCGAGCCAAGCTGCAGCTGAAAGAGCAGCGAGCTGAAGACTTGATCGTACGGTCGCCGATCGATGGCATCGTCGTTTCATGGGAAGTCGAAAAGATGTTGCTCAACCGTCCGATTCAAACCGGTCAAGTGTTGATGGAAATCGCTGACCTTTCCAAGCCGATGTATCTCGAAATCGAGATGCCTGAAAAACGCGAAGGTCACTTGGACCAGTTCATCCATGACAACAAGGTCCAGTCGTTGGATGTGGATTACATCCTGGCGTCGAACCCTGATGAACCGTTGCCCGGCAAGTTGCCCGTCGAAAACATTTCGCTGCGTGCGGAATCCAACGAAGAGCACGGCTCGGTCATCAAGATGCGAATCCTGCCTGACCTCACTGAACTGAGCAAAGTGTCTCCGAGTCCCGGTACCAAGTTGACCGCGGACGTCAAATGTGGCAAACGAGCCAGCGGGTTTGTGTTGCTGCACGAAGTCTTTGAGTGGGCCTACAAGTTCGCTTTCTGATTTCCTCCCACCTTCTCTCTCTTCTCTTTCAAATCTCATCACCTTGTCCCTCCACCACGAGATCCCTTTGATGAAATCCTGGCGATTGATCGTTGCTGTATTGGCTGGCGTTTGCGTTTCCGCAATCAACGCTGAGCCTGCCACGGCGCAAACCAGTCTGAGGGGCGAAACCCCTTTGGTCGCAGAGTATTGCCAAGTCAGATACATCCGGAAGGTCGACATTCCTGCGGAAGTCGAAGGCAAGTTGGTTGAGCTGCCGATCGAAGAAGGTATGAACGTCGCGAAAGACGATCTGCTGGCGTTGGTCGATGACACCTCTGCACGTTTGGCTCTCGAGTTCAAGAAAGCGGAAGAGAAAGAAGCTCAGCTCAACGCCGCGAATGAAGTCAACTTGAAGGACGCACGCAACAACGAAGAGTTGGCTCGAGCCGAAGCGGAGTCATTTCGTGAGCTCTACGAAAAGGGAGCCACGCCGTACTACGAAATGAAGAAGAAGGTTCTCGAAGCCATCCGCGCGTTGCTTCGAATCGATTTGGCGGAAATGCAAAAGAAGATCGCCGAAGCCCAGTACATCGCGAAACGCAGCGAACGTGAAATTGCCGAGTTCGAACTGGACCGCCGGCGTATCACCGCTCTGTTTGATGGCTACATCGAGATGCGAATCGCACAACTCGGTGAATGGGTGCAGCCTGGTTCGCCAATCGCGACGCTGGTTCAGCTGGATCGCGTTCGAGTTGGTGGCGACATCGACGCGCTCGCATCCAATGGTGCCGTTCGCGCTGGCGCACCCGTGTTGGTTCGTGTGTTCAACACGGCGAATCCAGATCAAAACTTTGAAGTGAACGCTCCGTTGGGATTTGTCAGCAGCGAAGTGGATGGCCAAAAACGTTATCGGATTTGGGTCGACGTGGACAACCAAAAGGACAGCAATGGGAATTGGATGATCAAACCGGGCATGGAAGCTGAAATCATTTTCCAGTGATTTCAAATCCGTTCCATCAATCCCTCTCGCTCTCTTTTTCCTGACCTTTTCATTCGACACTTGGCTCCATGACCACTCTGGCTGAATCACTGGTAAGCAGTTCGTCACGTGCACTGACGGTGCGCCGACGTCCTGACTTGACCGCCAGCCGCCACCATTACCAAGGGCAAGGGTATTGGGTGGTCAAAGAGCCTGTGGGATTGCAGTACTTTCGTTTTCACGACGAAGAGTATTTTATCCTGAACATGCTGGACGGGCATGTCAGCCTGCAGCACATCAAAGACGGTTTCGAGCAACGGTTCGCGCCACAGAAAATCACATTCGGTGACTTGCAACAATTCATCGGCATGCTGCACCGCAGCGGCTTGGTGATCAGCAATTCACCCGGCCAAGGAAAGTCGCTTCGCGAACGCGGACGCAAGAAGAAGAACAAGGAATTGATGGGGAAGATGTCCAACGTCTTCGCCGTCCGTTTTCGCGGGATTGACCCCGAGAAGATCCTCAATCGGATGTTGCCCATCTTTGGGTGGATCTTCACTGTCCCCGCGTTGATCTTCTTTGCGGGGTTGTTGCTGGCCGCGTCTTTGTTGCTCGCGACACAGTATCAAACTGTTTACGCCAAGCTGCCGACGTTCCATCAGTTCTTCGCTGCGGATCGCTGGATCATCCTGGCCGCGACGATGGCGATCGTGAAAGTCATTCACGAATTCGGGCACGGGTTGAGTTGCAAGAAATTCGGCGGCGAGTGTCACGAAATCGGCTTCATGCTGCTGGTGTTCACTCCATGTCTGTACTGCAATGTGTCCGACTCATGGATGCTGCCGAACAAGTGGAAACGAATCTGGATTGGTGCCGGTGGGATCTATGTCGAGATGATCCTGGCATCGATTGCCGCGTTCGTTTGGTTCTTTAGTGAACAAGGGACGACGATCAATGACTTGTGTTTGAACATGATGTTCTTAAACGTCGTCAGCACGATCTTGGTCAACGGCAACCCGCTGCTGCGGTTTGACGGTTACTACATCATGATGGACTACCTGGAGATTCCTAACCTTCGCCAAAAGAGCACCGAAGTGCTCAAGCGATGGTTCCAAAGCACGTGCTTGGGATTGGAATTGCAGGATGATCCATTCTTGCCAACTCGCAATCAATTCATGTTTGGATTGTTCACGATCGCCAGCGTGATTTATCGCTGGGTGGTTGTGTTTTCGATCGTATGGTTCGTGATGCAGGTTCTTGAGCCTTATGGCTTGCAAGCACTCGGGCGGATCTTGGCCGTGATTGGCTTCTCGGGTTTGGTTGCTCAACCCATCATTCAAACGTGGAAATTCATCCGCACACCTGGGAGATTGTCAAAAGTGAAACGCGGACCGTTGTTAACATCGCTCGCCGTGTTTGGCGTGGTCGTCGCCGCGGTGTGCTACATCCCGTTGCCGCACCACATTGATGCGGCATTTGAAATTCGACCCAGTCGTGCGGGAATGGTTTACGCCGGCGTGGTTGGGCGCGTGGAAGAGACCGTTCCGGTTGGAACCTTGGTCAGCACCGGCGACACGATCGCTCTATTGAAAAATCCCGAACTCGAAATTCGGCTGGCCGACTTGCATGGCGAACGCAAACTCGCCCAAGTGCAGTTGATGAACTTGAAGTCGCGACGCTTGGACGATGCGTCGGCGAAGATTCAAATCGAAACTCAAGAAGAAATGCTGGAATCGATCGAAGCGTTGCTTGCCAAAACACAAGAAGAGTTGGACCGGTTGACTGTACGATCCAAGCGAGATGGTTTTGTGCTTCCTCCTCCAGAAAAGAAGGAACAAGATCCTGGTGATGGGCGTCTACCTAGTTGGAGTGGAACACCACTTCAAGAACGCAACCGAGGTGCCTTGTTGACGGCGGATGATTTGATCTGCGAGATCGGTTCACCCGAAGCATTCGAGGCCGTGTTGATCATCGACCAAGGTGACCGGCAATTGGTTCGTGAATCGCAAGAAGTGGATCTGAAGCTTGATTCACGGCGACTGGAAACGTTCCATGGGTCGATCGAGGAGATCTCGAAGAAGCCACTTGAGGCGGCGTCCGCGTCGATGTCCAGTCAAACGGGCGGAAGCTTGCAGACGGAGATTGATCCTCAGACAGGACAAATCAAACCTCGCAGTGTCTCGTATCAAGCTCGTGTTCCAATCGAAGGACTTGAGTCGCCATTGCGGCCTGGATATCGCGGTGCGGCCAAGGTTCATGTGGACCCAATGTCTTTGGGAGCACGTTTATGGCGAGTCATCATTAAAACTTTCAACTTCGACTTCTGAGTGAGCTAGGCTTCCACCATCCTTTCCATTTGACGTGGTTTAACGTTTGGCTTTTTAGAAGCGATTCAAAATTCGGATTCTTGATCCTCACCCGTCGCTTTCGCGTTGCGACGTAGGGGGGGATCACTACATTGGCCCCAAACACGCGAATCTCAACGTACCTGTTACCCTTTTGATTTTTTGGAGATTTTGATGGCAGACGAAACCAAGACAGCTGAAGCCCCCGCCGCAGAAAAAGCCGCTCCCGCTGAGAAAGCACAAACTCAAGCTCAGGCTCCCGTTCAAGTTCAGGTTAACGATGACAATGCCATCGCAACCTACGCGAACTTCTGCCGCGTGACCGGTTCGCCTGAAGAATTGATCATCGACTTTGGTTTGAACCCACAACCAATCGGTGTGCCGAAGGAGCCAATCCAAGTCAAGCAACGCATCATCGTGAACTTCTTCACCGCGAAACGTTTGCTCGCTGCTTTGCAAATGTCGGTTGCTCGTCACGAATCCGTTTTCGGCGTTCTGGAAACAGACATCAACAAACGTGTTCGTCCAGGCCTGCAACAACAGCAAGCTGGCGCGAAGTCGTAATCGACCCGCGAGAATTGAGATTCAAAAAGCCATCCCGCTCGTTTTTCAGTGGGGTGGTTTTTTTGTGCGCCGACGGATGCGGATAGCTCTGGCTGACATGGACGGGTTCGAGGTGGCAAAAATGGGCCGAATCGCGGAAGATGGCGATGCGTCGCCGGGACGCGGTTCAATCTAGCCCACTACTCACCCACCGAACGAAAGAGCGGATGTCGTCTCTCGCATCCAATTCCAATCAGTCCGTTGATCCGGAATCGTTGCTGCCGCAATTTGGTCTGAAGCAGTTCCGGCCTGGCCAACGTGATGTGGTCGACGCTCTGGCCGCGGGCGCGGATTGTTTGTGCGTGATGCCGACCGGCGGCGGGAAAAGTCTGTGCTATCAGCTGCCTTCGCTTGCGAGAGAAGGGACCACGATCGTGGTCTCGCCGTTGATCGCTTTGATGAAGGACCAGGTTGATACGCTGCAGCGACGAGGCATCCGGGCGCGATTGCTCAACAGCACCCAATCGCCCGGCCAGCAAGAATCGGTCATGGACGAAATGGCGGCCGGAAAGTTGGACCTGATCTATGTGGCGCCCGAGCGTTTGAGGAACGGACGTTTCCTCGACGTGGTTCCCAAGGCCAACGTGAGTCTGCTGGCGGTCGACGAAGCACACTGTGTCAGCGAGTGGGGCCACGACTTTCGTCCCGACTATTCGCGTCTGGGAAGATTCCGCGATCGTTACTTGGGCGGCGTGCAAACGATCGGATTGACCGCGACCGCGACGCCGACCGTGCGTGATGACATCTGCGAATTGTTGAACCTGAAGCAACCTCGCGTGTTTGTCACCGGTTTCGCGAGAACGAATCTGCGGTTCTCGGTGACGCCATGCAACAACGATGTCGCCAAGCAGAATGCGCTGCGTGATTACCTGTCGAAGCAACCTGGAGCGGGCATCATCTACGGTGCGACTCGCAAGCGTTGCGAAGAGATCGCGGAGTGGTTGCCCGAAAAGACGGGACGCAAAGTCGGCGTCTACCATGCTGGGATGCATCCCGATGAGCGACGCCGAGTGCAAGAAGCGTTCATGAAAGGCGATTTGTCCGCGATTGTCGCGACCAATGCATTTGGAATGGGAATCGACAAATCGGACATCCGGTTCGTGGTTCACTACAACATGCCCGGTTCGTTGGAAGCGTACTACCAAGAAGCCGGTCGCGCAGGACGCGATGGCGAGATGAGTCAGTGCTTGTTGCTGTTCGCCTACGCCGATCGTCAGATCCAAGAGTTCTTCATCGAGAACCGTTACCCTTCGCGAGAAACGGTGAAGAAGGTTTATGAGTACTTGCTATCACGGGAAGAAGACCCGATTGAGCTGACGCTGGATCAAGTGCGTGAAGCAATTGGTGTTCGTGACGGCAGCGAAGCGATCGGAACCTCCGAGACGCTGCTTTCGAAAGCTGGTGTGCTTCGTCGGTTGGATTCCAGTGCCAACCAAGCGGTGTTGCGAATCGATAGTGACGTCCCGACGCTGCTGGATTTCTTGCCTCGGGAAGCCAAGCTGAAACGTCAGGTCATGACCGCGATCGAAAAGATCGTGGGACCTCGTCGCGGGGAAGATGTTTTTGTGCGGCTGAGCTATTTGGCGACTCGAGCCGGTGTTGAACGGGTTCAATTGACGCGAACATTGCGTGAACTGACAAAGCTGAAATCGTTCGACTATATCCCTCCGTTTCGTGGTCGTGCCGTTCACATCATGCGGCGGGATTTGCCATTCAATCAGTTGAAGATCGACTTCGAAGAGTTGGCCAGACGCAAGCAAGCTGAGTACGAAAAGCTGGACTCCGTGATTCAGTTCGCTCGTTCGACATCGTGTCGTCAGCACGTAATCTTGAATTACTTTGGTGATCCAAACGCGGAGAATTGCGGGAAGTGCGACCACTGTGATCCGGCTGGCGAATGCATGCCGAAGGTGGATCCGTCGAAGTTAGCCGCGAATCTGACGACAGGGGCTACGCTCGGAGAAAGTGGTTCAGTCGGGGCGTTGAGCGAGGAATCTGGCATCGACATGGTCGCACTGACGACCGCGATTCGCGTGATCCTGAGCGGGGTCACGCGTACACATGGTCGACTCGGAAAGAACTTGATCGCGCAGATGCTTGTCGGTTCGAAGAACAAGAAGGTAACGCAGTTGCGTTTGAGTCGGCTGAGCACCTACGGGATGCTCGCGGGGTTGAAGCAAGGTGAGTTGACCGACGCGATGGATTCTTTGTTGACGGTCGGTTTGCTGGATCAAAAGGAATTGAATGAACGACGCCCAACCGTCCACATGACGGGCTTGGGACGTCAGGTGATGAATGGCCAGGTTCCGTTGCCGCCTTCGTTGCAGTTGAAGTTCCCGCTTGCGAAAAAGTTGGCCAAGGTCGCCAGTAAGATTGAGTCCGGTGACGTTGCGGAGGAAGAGCCCGGTGATGTCGAGCCATCCGTTGCGACGGAGACTCCAACTTCCTCTCCTCCGGCGCAGCCAACACAAGAGAATGCAGCGAACGAAGTGAGCGTAGTGTCCGCGGAGCCTTTGACGTCGAACGATTCGCAAGAGTTGCTTGACCAGGATCTTTCGGATCGGATCAAGCGGTTTCGTCGAAAACGTTCAGCGGCTTTGAATGTTGCACCGCACCGAATCCTTTCTGAATCAACGATCAAGCGAGTGATCCAAACCAAGCCCGCCAACGCGACGCAGTTGGAAGCCGTGTCGGGGATCACCAGCGAATTCATCGAGGCGTACGGCAGCGATTTGTTGGAGTTGATCGCGAACACTTTGGCGGAACACGAGATCAACTGTCCGCCAAAACCCGTCGCGGTGGCGAAGAACGAACCGGCGGAAGCTCTCGCGGTCGAACCCGCGCCAAGCTCCGATGTGGATCCCGTCAAAGAAGAAGCAACGGATCCATCTGCTTGGCGACACGAGTATTGGACTTGGCGATTGTGCCGGGATGGCTACACGCTGCAGCAGGTCGCCGAAATTCGCGGCGAGCCAACGGAGACGCTGATCGATCATTTGATCGCCGCGGCTCGAGCCGGACAGAAGATCGATCCCGATTGGGCGGACACACCCGCGAATGCGAAACGGTTGCGGAATCTTTAGATCGCGGCCGAGCTGACGACCAATGCTCAGCCGTGACCGCCCGCCGAAAATCGCCGACGCGATCACAAGTGTCGCCCACCGACTTCGCTCGGTGGAACTGCCACAGGCTTACTTCGCCTGATCCGCTTTGTCGGATTGGCTGAGCAGTTCATCGATGGCTCGAAGAACCCGTTCTGCTTCGTGCTGCAGGTCGGCGAGCAGTTCGGGTGATTCCTGAACGCGATTTTCCCGGCCGGCTTCTTCGATGCGTTCGGCAGCTTCTTGAAGTTGTTTGGCGCCGAGCAATCCGCAGGCTCCTTTCAAGGTGTGAGCGTTCCGGCGAGCTTCGTCGTTCAGTCCCGCCGGCACTTCTTTGGAAAGTTGTTCCACCAACTGCGCGCATTCGGTTCGGAAGACAAATGCCAATCTCAACACACCGGCAGTGCCACCCGGAATCCGGGAGCGTGCCGAATCGAGATCCAGGCATCCGACATTCTCAGGTGACAGCGAGATCGCGTCGGAAGTGGAGCCCACCGAAGGAAAGGCGGCGTGAGCGGCATTGATCGTTGTTGAATCTTGTTCGGTGGCAAGATGGATATTGGGCGAACCAGTTTGCACCAGCGTTTCATCGAGAGAGTGATCAGCGGAGGACGGCAGTTCTTTCTGAAACGGTGTCAGTGCATCGCGAAGTTTGCGGCTGTGGATTGGTTTGGTGAGGTAGCTGTCCATGCCCGCTTCGCGACAGGCGGCCGCGTCTTCGCTCATCGCCGCGGCGGTCAGTGCGATGATGGGCGTGTGTCGCTCGGTGCCCCACTCTTCTTGCCGGATGGCACGGGTCGCTTCCAGTCCATCCATCACGGGCATGTGCATGTCCATCAGCACGACGTCGTACGATTCTGATCGCCATTTCGTCAGCGTTTCGCGACCGTCGCTGGCGATCGAACACTTGTGCCCAAGCGAACGCAGCAAACCAGAGATCACATGCTGGTTGGTGACGCCGTCTTCAGCGACAAGAACGTGAAGTGGTGCCAGACGTTGGCGGGTCGGGCCGCCGAGGTCTTCTTCTTCATCGTCGTCTTCGTTTGGCATCGAGGCCGGGCAAACCGGTATCTTCAGCTCAAACGAAAACGTGGTGCCGACGCCGACTTCGCTTTTCAGTTCCAACTCTCCACCCATCAATTCGACAAGCTGGCGACTGATGCTGAGGCCCAGCCCGGTTCCACCAAAACGACGCGTGGTGGAAGCATCGGCTTGTGTGAATGGATTGAGAACGGCGTCTTGCTGCGCGGGAGGAATCCCAATGCCAGAATCGCAAACACTCAAACGCAGTTCGATCATGTCATCACGACTGGGTGACTCTCTGCCGTTTGACGCCGCGGCGAGGTCGCTGTTGTCCGGGTGATCGCGTCGAAGCACTTCGACTCGGACGCGAACGCCACCGTGGTCGGTGAACTTGATCGCGTTGCCAATCAGATTGGTCAGCACTTGGCGGACTCGTCCCGGGTCACCGATCAATCGATCGGGCAGTTCCGGCGAGATGTCGCGTTGTAGTTCCAGGCCTTTTTCGGACGCTTTGAACGAGAATGATCGGAGTGTTGATTCAACCGTTTTACTGAGCGAAAATGGAACCGATTCCAATTCGAGTCGGCGTGCTTCGATCTTTGAAAAATCGAGGATATCGTTGATCAGTCGCAGCAGACCGTTGGACGATTCCTGGATGATTTGAACGTAGTCCTGTTGATCAGGGTCGAGCTTTGTTTGCGACAGCAGGTCCGCCATTCCGATCAACGCGTTCATCGGCGTGCGAATTTCGTGGCTCATGTTTGCCAGGAATTCGCTCTTGGAACGGTTCGCCGCGTCCGCCATTCGAACCGCTTCATGGAGTGCGGCTTCGGAACGTTTGAGGTCCGTGATGTCGCGGGAAATTCCGAACGTGCCGATGATCTCGCCGGCGTCAGTCCGAAGCGGCATCTTGGTGGTCATGCACCACGTGTCTTCTCGATCCGGCCACGTTTCGCGTTCGACTCGATCGACGAGTGCTTCGCCGGTTTCGATGACTTGCAGTTCATCCAGGCGAGCCCCCTCGGCGTGTTCGGGGGTGAAGATATCCGCGTCCGTTCGGCCATGAACTTCGTCGACGCTGGACCGTCCGAACTTCATCGCCATCGCATGGCTGACACGAATGAAGCGACTGTCGATGTCTTTGAAATAGATCGAATCAGGGATGTTGGCCAGCAGCGTTTTCAAGAGCGATTGTTCGAACTGAGTCGCCTTTTCCTTCTCGACTTTCGCAGTCACGTCCCAGAACAAAACCTGCACGCCCAGGAGGTTGCCATGGTGATCATGCACCGCCGTTTTGACACGCTCGATCCAGCCGATGGAGTTGTCCGCCAATTTCGCGGATTCGACGCTATGCAGCGATTCGCCTGTCTGCATCACCTTCTGATCGTCCTCGCGGTACTGGCGAGCGATCTCGGGCGGGAACAGCTCTTCATCGTGTTTGCCGGCGAGTTCTTGCCAAGTGACGTCTCGCCATTTGAGATACGAGTCGTTGGCAAAGACACGCCGTCCATCGGCCGCCTTGATCAACAGATTCAGCGGCAACGCGTTGGCGAGCGCACGATAGGTTGAGGACGTTTGGAACTCGGAGACGCTACTCATCGGTTCACTCGGCACCGCATCGTTTGACCAATGTGATTTGATTGCCTTGGTCGTTGAACCACATTTGGTCAACGAAGCTGGCGATCAACAGCAGACCCTGCTTGTCACCCTGGCTGACTCCATCGGCGCTGGCGGCGAGTGAACTGGCGTCGAGCTCACCGGCCTGCGGCACATTGGATGTGTCAAAGCCGGGGCCTTGATCGGTGATGACGATGCGAATGGCATGTTCCGAGGCGGTGGCTTCCACGTGGGTCACGCGGCTCTTGTACGGTTCCTGCGACAACCGTTCTTTCATCGCGTCGTTGATGACGCCTTCACGGGCGAGCTGGCCATGGCTGGGTTGTTTGTCGCGTGGGATTTCTAAGTTGCCGTGCAGCATGGCATTGGTCAGGGAATGTTCAACGGCGACACCCAGTCGGACCATCTCGATACTGGGCAGAAGCTCCATTCCCGCACTGACCTGCATCAACAAACCGACCAACGGCGAGATCAGTTCGGGATCCGATGGGAGGTCGAAGACAAACACGTTTTTCTTCAGCGTCGAAATCAACTTCGCATAAGAAGCGTCGCTGCGAATGACCCCCAGCACATCGACAATGGTGTCATTGAGCAAGTCGGACATGCGAGTCTTCGGAACGTAGCCAGCCGCGCCGCGACGGAGCGCTTCTGCGGCGAGTTCTTCGCTGCCGTGGCTGGTGACCAAGATGCTGGGAATGTGCGAGAAATTGGCTCGCATGCTTTCCACCAGCTGAAGTCCATTGATTTCGGGCATCTCCAGGTCGGTGATGACGAGATCGGGGGCTTGGTCTTTCAAGTGCGAAAGGCCGAGTTGCCCGTTGGCGACGTGGACGACTTCGTGGTCGGCTGCCTGAAGCAGCATCGTCATTTCTACCGCCTGGGTTGCACTGTCCTCGACGAGTAAGATCTTGGCCATCGCATCTACCTCTTTCGTATTGAGCAAGCAGGACAGGCGTGGTTCTGGTGAAGGAACCACCCCTAATCTTAGGGCTAATGGCGGGGAGCGTGTGCCATCCCCTTCAAAATTGTCGCTGGAGCGAGCCGAATGACTCTCTATTTCTCTGTTGGATCGGAAACCACATCGCTGACAACAGGCGACTTGCGTGACGCTCTGAAGCAGACGTTTGACGCGATCAAACGGCCCGAACGCGTGCTGTTGCTGCCTCCTGACGCGACGCGATTGTTCAGCCGTGCAGGCGAACTGACGGTGCTTTGTCACGAATTGTTGGGCGACCGGGTCAAAGACATCATGCCGGCGCTTGGCACGCACACGCCGATGAAACCTGCTCAGCTCGACCACATGTTTCCTGGTGTGCCCCACGATTTGTTCCGCCCACACCGTTGGCGAGAGGACGTCGTGGAGTTGGGGCAAGTCCCAGCGGAATTCGTCAGCGAAGTCACTGGCGGCATCTACACGCAAAGTTGGCCTGCTCAGGTGAACAAGATGCTGCGAGATGGCGGCCACGATTTGATCTTCTCGTTGGGACAAGTCGTGCCCCACGAAGTCATCGGGATGGCGAACTACAACAAGAATGTGTTCGTTGGCACGGGAGGTGTCTCAGGCATCAACGAGAGTCACTATCTCAGCGCAATGGTCGGAATCGATGAGACACTCGGTCTCGCCGACACGCCGCTGCGAAAGATTCTGAACTACGCCTCGGATCACTTCTGCGATGACATGCCGCTGCTGTACGCCTTGACCGTGATTCAGCAGATGAAAGACGGAACGAAGCACACGCGAGGTCTGTACATCGGCGACGATCACGAAACATTCTTCAAGGCGGCCGAGCTGGCTCGCAAGGTCAACATCACGCACCTGCCAAAGGCTCCCACGCATGTGGTTGCTTACTTGGACCCCGATGAATTCAAAAGCACTTGGTTGGGCAACAAAGCGATCTACCGAACACGAAAGGCAATCGCGACGGGCGGGCGATTGACCGTCATCGGTCCCGCGGTCGAAGAGTTTGGCGAAGACCCTCGAATTGACCAACTGATTCGCAAGTATGGCTATCGAACGAAAGCCGAAGTGATGCAGTTGGTGGCCGAGAACGAAGACCTAGCAAACGATCCTTCCGCAGCGGCTCACTTGGTTCATGGCTCACCAGAGAATCGATTTGAAGTGGTTTACGCGGCTGGGAAATTGACGGATGAAGAAATCGCTTCGGTCGGATTCACACCGGGTGACCTGGACGCGTTGATGAAACGATACGACGTTCATTCGCTCCAGGACGGTTTCCACACTGATGTGGATGGATCCGAGTTCTACTTCGTGCAGAATCCCGCGTTGGGATTGTGGGAAGCCCCGCTGAACTGACGCGTCGGCCGGTCGCGACCCGAAGAATTCACGTTGACTTCACCGTGAATGGCAAAGTCTCGACCGCAGGTTACTGCGTCGGAATTTCGCGAGCACGAGCGGCGACTTGTTGTCCGCGACGTGCGACGGCCAAAATTGTTTTTGAAAAATCGTCTCGCGTCTGCTGATTGACTTGCGGCAAACGTGACGCGATGTCCAGCATGGCAGATGGGTTTCGTTCGCTCGCTTCGCTGACCTGTGCGATGAACTGTGCGGTCTGCTCGAAGTTGCTGTCCGCGGAACGCCCGATGATGGGGCTCATCGTTCGAGCGATCAAGTCGATGCCCAGACTGTCGAGTTGCACAAAGCAATCGAGGGTCCCTGAAACACGCGTGCGTCCGTCTTCGCCAACCGTGTAAGTGGACTCGAGCACGAAGACACCTTTGCCGCGAATTTCGGTTGGAGTCATTTTTCCATCGTAAGATCCGTCGACGACAAAGATGTGTTTGTTGGCATCGCCGTAGACCAGGTCCACTCGGCAAAGTGTTCCCACTCCGTCGCTGGCATCGAGTTGATAGGGACCCGTTCGAGTCGATTGGACTTGGGTGATTCCCATCAAGTCCCAAAGCCCGACCAAGACATCGGGGTTGCGGGTCAAGAACAGGAACATGTCTCGGTCACAAGGAACGATCTGCGATGGCAGCCGACGAAACAATGTCGGCTTTTCCGCGATGCCCAGAATCCGTTGTTTGGCTTCGTCAGTGAGCCGTTCCATCGGCAAGGATTCGAGGATCTGCTCGCGATGTGCGATCGAACCCACGCGTGGAGTTCCGGAACCAGGAAGGAACGAAAAACGACGCGGTGCGGAGTCAGTGGGTGACTGTGCCGAGGCGTCGGTGCAAACAATGGCCAGCATCAATGCACCCACGATTTGCATGCAAGCAACGCGATGTCGATTGACGCGTCGCGAATTCACCGAAACGCGGCTCTTCTGGCACGGATCGTTTGTCACGCAGGCTCCGACGAGAGATCGATCAAAGGCATCGGTGGCCGCGGGGTCTCGAACCAGGGTGTCTCGCGATGATGTGACCGTTTGGCCATGGCGCATTGCAATCCCGATGCAAGCTCTCACTCGCACCACCCCCGCTGGTATCGGCTGCGATCAAGATTGGCCCTGAGTTTTTGGTTCGGGGCACTTCTCGTCGCGAAAAAGATCACTCGTGTGAATGATCGTCCAAATTGACCCGGTCAACGTGTGTCAGTTCCACCAAAACTCACGGCGGACCGGTGCTGTTGACGAGCCGCAAGCGATTCGTCACCGCTCCCTTTGTTTCGGTTGTGACGATGGCGCGACGTGAGAAAAAGAAGGCTCAACGTGACGTTCCCGGTGGGGGGACCGCGTCAAGTCGCGAAAAAACCGGGGTTCTGCCGGTCCCCTTCGCGAAATTGGGTCGCTGGCCGATACTTGTCCGCTGAAATCGACCCCACTCAACACCACCTCGGAGTTTCCCGGCAGATGGCCAAGAAAACCATTGATCAAATTGACGTTCAAGACAAAACCGTCCTCATGCGAGTCGACTTCAACGTGCCGTTGGACGATTCACTCGCCATCACCGATGACCGACGCATTCGCATGGCTTTGCCCAGCATCAAAAGCGTCCTCGATCGTGGCGGCAAGGTGATCTTGATGAGCCACTTGGGTCGACCAACCGGTGGTGAAGGCGACGAGAAGTACTCGCTGGCTCCGGCCGCGAAAAGATTGGGCGAATTGCTCGGCAGCACCGTTCACTTTGCGAGCGACACCGTTGGTGAAGATGCCGCCGCCAAAGCTGGCTCGCTAGCCTCGGGCGAAGTCCTGGTTTTGGAAAACCTGCGTTTCAATCCAGGCGAAAAGAAAGGCGACGTGGAGTTCGCTGGCAAGTTGGCGGCGATGGCCGACGCTTACTGCAACGACGCGTTTGGGACTTGCCACCGCAAAGACGCGTCGATGGTCGCTGTTCCCGAAGCCATGGCTGGAAAACCACGCGTGGTCGGCCACTTGGTAGCCAAAGAAATCCAGTATCTCGCCGATGCGATCGGCAACCCTGAGCGACCTTTCGTCGCCATCCTTGGCGGAGCAAAAGTCAGCGACAAGATCAACGTGATCAACAATCTGTTGGGCATCTGCGACTCGGTCTTGATCGGCGGCGCGATGGCTTACACGTTCTCGTTGGCCAGCGGCGGCAAAGTTGGCAACTCCTTGGTCGAAAAGGACAAAGTCGAATTGGCAAAGGAGTTGATGGCAAAGGGTGGCGACAAGCTGCTCCTTCCTTCCGACACGCATTGCGGAGACGACTTCGGCAACATCGCTGGTTGCAACAAGAAGGTCGTTACTGCGGGTGAGATTCCGGACGACATGGAAGGTTTGGACATCGGTCCTGAAACTGCGAAGAAGTACGCCGATGTCATCAAGTCGGCCAAGACCATCGTTTGGAACGGACCGATGGGCGTGTTTGAAAAACCACCAATGGACGAAGGCACCAAAGCCGTTGCACAAGCGATCGCTGATGGCGATGCCGTCAGCATCATCGGCGGTGGTGACAGTGCCGCTGCGGTTGATCAACTCGGATTCGCTGATGATGTCAGCCACGTCAGCACCGGTGGTGGAGCCAGCCTGGCAATGTTGGAAGGCCAAGCCTTCGCAGCCGTCGATCTGCTCGACGAAGCCTGAGTCGAGCTGCGTTCTTAGGGCTGACTGCAGGGACTTAAAAGTCGCGGAGTGGCGAGAGCTGCTCGATCTCGGCCGGTTTTCGGAATTGGTGGCGGGATTGCATTAAACTGGGGAGAACATTCGTGTTCTTCCCTCCCGTGCATTCTCCATCAGGAGCCCGCCGACCATGCCAAAAAACAACTTTTCAGACAACTCCTCGCCGGTCACCGGCGACTCTTCCACCCGTCGCCATTTCATGGGCACGGGGGCCGCGTTGACTGCGGGCGTTGCCGCCACCGCAGCCGCTCGTCCGATTCGAGGGGCTGAGCCCGCCGAGTCCGTCAGCAGTTCACCCAATTCACACATTCGATTGGCATTGGTCGGAGCTGGCGGTCGTGGAACGGGAGCGATCAACGATTCGCTCACCATCAATGACAATGTTTCGCTTGCCGCGATCGCTGACTTGGAAGGCGACAAGCTCGGGAAAATTTGCGAGTCACTCACCAAGCGTCACGGCGACAAGGTCGCGGTCGAAACGGCCAAAATGCATGGCGGCATCGATGCTTACAAAAAGGTTCTCGATGATCCCGATGTCGATGTGGTGTTGTTCGCGACACCGCCCGGATTTCGGCCTCAATATGTCTTGGATGCCGTCGATGCGGGAAAGCATGTCTTCGCCGAAAAGCCAACCTGCGTTGATCCAGCCGGCTACCGTGTCTGCGTCGAAGCGAACGACAAAGCCATCGCCAACAACACATCGATCGTGACCGGCACCCAGTATCGTCGGCAAGCGAATTATGTCGAAGCGATCAAACGACTGCACGATGGTGCGATTGGCGACATCATCTCCGCGACGGCTCGCTATTGCAGCAACGGGATTTGGAACAAGACTCGCAAGGAAGGCATGAGCGACACCGAGTTTCAGATCTACAACTGGATGCACTTCATCTGGTTGTCCGGCGATCAGATTGCTGAGCAAGCGGTGCACAACATCGATGCGATCAACTGGATCATGGGCGGTCCACCTGAGTCAGCCTATGGCAGTGGCGGTCGTTTCACTCGTCCCGAAGGCAGCGAGATGTGGGACAGCATGAGCATCGATTACCTCTATCCCGGCAACCGAACCGTTTCATTCAAGTGCCGCCAAATCCCGAATGCTCAAGGTGACAACTCCAACATCATCTATGGAAGCAAAGGCATCTGCACGATCTACGGAATCAATCGTGGTGCCATGATTCATGATCGCGATGGAAACGAGGTTTGGTCGATGAAGGGCGACTTGGGAGCTGCCTACAAGCAAGAACACAAGGACCTGATCGACAGCGTGCGTTCGGGTAAACCAATCGTCGAATTCAAAGAAACAGCCGACAGTTCGCTAACCGCCGTGCTCGGCCGCATGGCGGCTTACTCCGGCAAGCTGGTGACGTGGGACTTCGCCGTGAACGAATCGACGTTGAACCTGTTCCCCGAGAATCTGGACATGAAGGCGTCGCTCCCCGAGCCCGCTCACGCGATCCCCGGCAAGACCAAATTGGTCTGAGCCAAAGTGGCATAGGCTTTCAGCCTGCGATCAAAACGCCGTGCCCCAAAACCCCGGATTCACCAAGATCCGGGGTTCTTGGGGAGTCTCGCTACATACGACCAGCGCGGGCTGGTTTTCTGAGCCAACAGTGTTTGGATTGCGAAGCCGATCACGAAACCAATCTTGTGAAACGGCTGAATCACAAAGTGTCGCCGTTTGGCGTCACGGTAAGATCAAGTTTGCCTGTTCCGATTTGGTCTTCGCCTCGCTCGCCGCTGTCGGGCGAGCGCTCAGAAAAATTTGTTAACCAGTGTTTCGCCTGAATGATGATCTCAATACCAAAGCTGGCTTCCTTTCCGATCGCGTTTTGGTTGCTTCTCTCTGCGTCGAACTGCAATTGGGCCGCCGAAGAGATGACGATCGTGTCTCCATCCGGAGATCATTCGATTCAGTTTTCACTCCTGGAAGGTGTGCCGCACTACAGCGTCGCGTTTCGAGACGTCGCCATTCTTGTCAACTCCAGGCTTGCCTTGGTCCTTGATGGGGACCAACTCGGTGATCGGTTCGTTGTCGACAGCAAGCGGACCGAATCTGAAAACGGGAGTTGGGTTCCCGTGGTCGGTTCAAGAGCTTCCTACCCTGATTCGTACAATGGGTGTGTGATTCAACTTCGCGGGGCAACCGACGAAACACAAAGGCTCGAATTGACATTCCGGGCGTACGACGAAGGGGTCGCTTTTCGCTACGCGATTCCGCCGCAGGAAGGGATCGATGAGTTGGAACTGAAATCAGAAGACACACACTTTCAGTTCACCGGCGATCACTTTGTCTACTGGGATGACTATCCGCAGGCACGGTATTCCAAACTGCGACTCTCTGAGATGCCGGGCCATTCCGTTCGTCCGCTGCTGGTCGAAACCGGATCGCATTTTGTGGCGATCGCAGAAGCAGGAAGCATTGGGCGCTACGCTCCCATGATGCTGAATCGATCCGGTGAAAATCAACTGGTCACGCGGTTTCGAAGCGGGACCGTATCGGCGAACAAGTCACTGACGACTCCTTGGCGAGTGATCATGGTGGCGGAACATCCCGGGACCTTGGTTGAGAATCACTACTTGCTTCAGAATCTTTCGCCGCCGTCTAAACTGAGCGACACGGCATGGATCCAACCTGGGAAGGTATGGCGAAGCAGCCTGACGACAAAGGGTGCAAAAGCGATTGTCGACTACGCCGCGGCGAACAAGTACCAATATGTGCACTATGACGCCGGCTGGTATGGACCGGAACGCGACGCCGATTCGAACCCTCTGACGGTCATTGCTTCGATCGACATGCAGGAAACGATTCGCTACGCAAACGAACATGGCATTGGGCTGATCTGTTACATCAACAAAATTGCCATGTCAGGATACGACCTGGATAAAACATTTCAGACGTATCAGGAATGGGGGATTCGCGGGGTCAAGATGGGGTTTGTTGATTGGAAGAGCCAGTCTGACATGGAATTCTTGTACGATGCGATCGAGAAAGCCGCGAAATACAAACTGATCGTTGATATCCATGACAACTTTCGGTTGACCGGGATCGAGCGCACCTACCCACATGTGCTGACGGTCGAAGGGATCCTTGGGAATGAGGAATTGCCAGAGAAGGGGAATCCTCCGAAGAATGTTTTGACCACCTCGTTTGCTCGCATGATCGCTGGGGCTGGCGACTACACGCCCTGTTATTTGAATGGGCGTGTCGTCAGCCGTTCGTTCCAGCTTGCTTTGGGAGTCGTCTTCTACAGTCCGCTGCAATATCTGCATTGGTACGACCAGGCCGATCGATATCCTGAGAATCGTTATCCTGAACTTGAATTCTGGAAGGAGATGCCGACGACGTGGGATGACTCGAAGGTGGTCCAGGGATCCATCGGGAGCTACATGACGGTCGCCAGACGAAAGGGTGATCGGTGGTTCGTTGGATCGATTGTCAACGAAGCTCGAAGCCTCGACATCCCGCTCGATTTCCTGGGCCCAGGGGAGTTTGTCGCCAAAATCTACGCGGAAGATCCAGACGATAAAAAGCAGGTGATCATCCAGTCGCGCCAGGTCACCTCGAACAGCAAGTTGACGGCGACCATGGGTGCTGGAGGCGGATGCGCGATCATGATTTCGCCGATGTGAACGACGTCTGAGCAAACTCCGGACGCTCGTTGGCATGAAGGATGGCCGCGTCAGCCGAAAGCGATTCAACGGGTCGTCTCAGGAATGCCATTCATTGTTCGAACATGTGCCCTGGACTTTTGGCTGTTCTGCCGAAACGGTGGTCGAAATTTACGTGAGACCTGGTTGAACTGGTTTCACGCTCGTAGCGAGGTTTCCAATTTCCGCTCCATCCGACAGTCGAGCTGCAAAGCACTTTCACTTGATCCTCATTCCAAAGAGCCCACCTGTCTCCGATGCGTCAGTGATCTCAACTGAGTTTCGGTATGGTGCGGGATCGAATTCGTTTGCGAATTCCGCTGCTTCCAGCTGGTCGGAGTTAATGCAAATTATGTATTGGAAGCCATGCTGTTTGGACTGACTGGCTCCGATTTCGATGGCACGAGCAACCTGTCGACTGTCCATTCCATCAAACAAATGACTGTCGTGAACCAGGAAACCTGGCCCCGCATTTCGCTTCGACCAAAGCACTGCAAGCGTCATATCGAAGCAGAAGATTTGCATACTACGAATTCCCTTGCTCTCTTTGCCCTCGACGTTGACCGCGAATTCAGGGCCATTTTCCTTCGGTTCGATGACGAGACTTCCTTCGTGGTCTGAAATCAGCTTCGAGAATTCCTCGAAGATCACAATCGAGTCGTTGAGTGTATCAGCTTTCTCGTCGAGGTCCGTCGTAAGACGCTGCTTGATCTTCGCTCGTTCGATCGTCAGTTCGGTCGTTTCGGAATCAAGCTGTCTCGCCAATGCGACCTTCTTCTTCAGTTCTTCAACTGTTGCCTGCTGGCGAGACAATTCCTCCTGCAGCTTCGAGAATTGATCAAGGGCTCCATGGCTATTTAAGGTCGTCATGATTTCGAGGCGACGATCATCCAGTTGTTCTTTCTCGGCATCACGACGATCAATTGAAGCCTTTGCGTCGTCGATTTCGCTCTGAAGGTGGATGCGTCGATTTTGAATGATCGCCGCATGAAATTTTCTCACATCGTCCAAGCGTTTGGTTACCAATTCTGGAAGTACAATCCCAACCTCGCGGTAAACGCTTTCTAGCAAGGAGTCATCGGTTGATCGTTCCACCTCCAATTGGCTTGTCAGCGACTCCACTCGTTCCAGGTCGAGCGTATTCTCACTTGTCAACTCGGAGATACGGATCGCAAGCGCTGAGGCTTCTTTTTCAAGTTCGTGATACTCCGGCAGGACCTGAAATCCCTCTAGCTCCGATTTCAATCGGTTCGCTTCTTTTTCAGCAACCGCCAAGCGAGTACGCAACTCACCAATGTTTCCGATTAGCGCGCCCAATGCACCGCCTTTCGCTTCCTTCCTCAATGTCGCAAGAGACTTTTCTTTCAAACGTACCTGTTGCAAGGCGTGCGGGATTTCCCAATCGAGCCCGAATAAATAGGAAAGATTGGTTTGGACATCCCAGTTCTGCTGTTGAGAAGATTGCTTCTGAGCCTCTTGGAAAGCACCGCTCGATTCGCGTCGGACGAAATAAGAGATCATGGCGCGAAAGGTCGGCCCGTAGGATTCGATATCAACCGGCAAATCGAACATCAGCGATCCGAGGACACTGCACCAGTTCGTCTTACTGATCCGATACTCTCCGCTTTCCTTGTGGAGTTTCGGCTCGATCGGCCAATCATCGTACACCCCGTCAACAACGATTCGGTTCTTTTCGTTGCCCGTACGAGTTGCTGAAGTACGGTGACCACCGAGGTCAAAAGACAATGTGAATTGTTCGTCCGCGAGCGACTGCGATCGAAAAATTGAATCGCCATCGCATTTTGACCCTAGCAAGAAGTCGATGATTCGAACGAGACTTGTTTTTCCCGAACCATTTCGCGTCTGTCGTTCAGTCGCTCCCTTGCTCTTCTCTGCAACGATCAAGTTTAGCCCTGGTTTCAGGCGAATGGACTTGAAAGTGTCCAGTGAGCTGGTCACTTGATGGATCACTGCGTCACCTCGCGCCGGAGCAGGCGATGATCCGATTGCTCAACCGCGTCAATTGCGTAGAGCATCGCGATAGCCAAGGTGAACCAATCGAAAGTTAGACGCAGATTCCGTTGCTCATTCAGTTTCTGAAAATCCAGCCAAAGCTTGGAAACCGATTTTGGTTCATCCAATAGACCAACAATGTCTGCGCCAATTGCAATCAGCGAACGTTCGGTCGGCAGATGTTTCGTTGGAAGGATCATGAGGAATCGCGTGCGTTTTCAAAGATGTCGCAGGTGTGGAAAAAGTGGGACAGCACGGCAGTGACCGCCGCATGCTGGAATGGTGTCGTGAAGTGGTCACCGCCAGCGAAATGCCACAGTGTCTCGAAGGTGTCATCCGGCAGCATCCCGCCCGCTCGGCAGGACGCGTATTTCCGGCGGAATCCTTCGGCGATTGCCTCGCCAGTCCGCAAATCCGTCATCCCTTCCAAGTAGCGTGCTACTAAAGCGTGCTTGGAACGGCCAACACGAAGCAAATCCCGACACGTTTCACTCAGTTCATTGTATTGCAGCTTGCCGGGGTCAGGTATTGTCAGCTCTCCCACTGCGGGCGGTTCGGCTTGAACGGACACCAGATGTTCGATCACCTCCCGAATCGAAGGCATCTCCAGTTTCTCTAACATTTGGGAGGTTGGGGCCAGGCCAAGCAGGTCCTGGATCTCATCTTCGGAAAGCGATTGCATCAGTGTCCAGAGGTTTTCAAACGTCCAGATTTCGATCTTCACTCCCGGCTTGTCTTGCTGAAGCTGCATCATCAGCGTCCCCACACCCTTGGTCAGCCCCTCATCGTTGTGGACAAAAACCAATTTTTTCAATACGACCTTACGTTCCTTCAGGGTTTGTTCTGCCGCTGCGAAGTCGGACGCAATCTTCTTCTCCAGTTCAGATTGCGTGGCCCTTCGCGGTGCGAACACAGCGACGACAGCCGACTCGCTTAGGATGATTCCGTCTAAGCCGCCGTCGCCCTGCGTTAGACGGATATTCTCGTAGTCACCTTTGAGCGCTTTCTTCAACAATTGCCCAACCCAATCTTGAAACACCTGTCGTTTCTTTTCCCGATAGTCATCTCGTGCCATCAGTCGGAGGTAGTTTCGTTGATAACGATCCATCGAGTGATTCCTGGTTCATGAACTCATCTTGAGGCTTGCGGCTGACACCACTGGTCAACCAGCCGCTGTCGCTGTGCATTGCCGGTCTGCCTCTTACAAAGCGACACGTTTCTAAGATTCCGCGACTGACTAGCCGTTCAGCCAACTCGCATTCGAGCAAATTCTTCGCTGTAACTGCTATCGCGACGGCGAGTTCATTGCAAAAGGCGGAAAAACACCTTGCCAAACGGAACTTCATCTTATATTTTTGTTATATCAAGCCGATGGAAGATTTGCGACCTCCTGAAATTCCTCCGCGGCACGAAGTGCGGATTTGTTTGTCTGCTTTCCGTGATGCCCATGGGATCTTGCCACGCCTGACTGGGCGAGCACGATTGCGGCGGAAGGCGTTGAAGTTGCAGTGGTGGGAGCCTGGTGAGGATCGTGTGTTTGACCACAACGTTCGCCGAATTGGCGAACCAGTGACCGACATTTTGATTGAAATCCGTCAGATGCGATTGAACGTCGCGCTGGAGCGGATGCACATTCGCCACGACAACCCGTTTGGATTGCCTGAAGTGGAGACGACATCATGAGCACAACTGAAACTCCCGACGCGCCACTCGAAAACACGAACACGTCTCTGATGCGGATGATCCTTTCGCTGCACGGGACCCAACAGCAAGCGTTCATTGCTGCGCTGACCGAGTGCAGCGATCAGCTTCGGGCCAATTCGGAACGGCTGATGGCGATCATTGAAGACCCTGAGTCTCTTTCTGGTGACAAGGGCCGAGCATGGCACACGCTGTTGGATCAGTTTCGTTTGTTGCCCGACACAGAGGGCCGCTACGGCATGGACCTTGCGCAGTCCGAAGCGGGGGCCGCAGAGAAGTTTCCTGTTCTGCAAGCCGAAGTCGAGAAGATGGATTCACAAGAGGCTCAGTTCGCTGATCGACTTCGAGCAATCATGAAGGCCAAGCACATCACTCAAAAACAACTTGCCGAACGTATCGAATGCACCCAGCCAGCGATCTCTCAGATGCTGAATCGTAAGTGTCGCCCGCAGCGTGTAACGCTTGAGAAGATTGCAGTCGCGTTGCAGGTTGATATACGCGAATTGTGGCCGGACATTGAAGTCGTTGATTACTTGGATTCCGTTGTCGATTTTGGTCGCGATGGGCAAGTGATGAGCGAAGAAATGGCGAACGCTTTGCGTGATGACTCGCAGTCTCAATCGGCCAGTCGCGGCAAGCGTTTGCCTTCATGGAAGGAAGCAAAGCAAAACGGTGAGTGAGTTCCAACTTTATGCCGACGAATTCTGTGAAGCCGACCAAGTTGACTTGGTCGGCTTCTCTTGTGGTGACACCAAGCACGGACGATATTGCACGGAGTGGATTCTCGGGCCAGACGCGATGGAGTCCATCGCGAACTATGGCACCAAGGTTTGGATCTTTCGAAACGCGACTGGCCAGGTAGTCGGTTACGGTTCCGTGGGGACTGTCCGGTGGCGTTGGCCATTGCCCGACGGTGGTTATGCGAGTCTGCTTTACATTCCGATGCTGGGAATTGACCAGCGGTTTCAGGGTCAGCCTCCGGACGCGCAGTGGCGATACTCACGTCAAATCATGAATCATCTGATCTCTGAAGCACATCAGCTCAATTGTGAACGTAAGAAACCGGCTGAATACTTGTTGCTGTTAGTGGATGAAACCAACGAAGCGGCAGTGAAGCTTTATGCACGCTTTGACTTTGAGCTGATTCCTGTTGTTACCCGAGGCCCAGGGCTTCGAGTGATGAAGCATCGGCTTCGCTAAGCAGGAGTCATCGGGAAGCAGCTATTCGTTGACCGGGATGTGTCCAGGCAACGACAAATGGCGTTGGATTGCAATGAGGAGGTTGGCGGTTGCTTCAGCTTGTCGGGACTGGCGGGTGGAGCTGCGAAGGACGAGTCGTTGCGGCTCGAGTTCGCGACCTCGTTGAAGGACGGCGATGAAGATGATGCCGTTCACTGCGGGTGGAGCGTCGGGACCGAGGTGGCCTGTGATGGCGGCGGAGATGGTTGCGTCGGGGGTACGCTCAAAAACTGAGGTTGCCATGGCGTTCGTGATGGCTTGGCTTTCGGCGGTGTGCTGTTTCAATTCGGCTGCGGTGATTCCCAGCCACGCTTGCTTGGTGGTTTCTCGGTAGGTCACCGCGCTGCCGCAAAAGACGTTGGACGCACCGGGGACGCTTCCGATTGCGGCCGCGGCCGCGCCGCAGGTGCAGCTTTCGGCCAGGATCAAACGGTGCTGCGATTGTTTCAGTTGCGTGATCAAGTTGGATGCAACCACGCGAGGATCACTAGGCTCGGTCAGTTGATCACCAGAGGCGGTCATGCGGACGTTCCGCCCGAAGCGGAGTTGGTTGCGGAGGCTTCCAGACGTTCGCGAACCAACCGCAGGACTTCCAAGCGGACTTCGTCGGGAGTCATGCCATCCGTCTGGAGAACGATTGCGTCGCTGGCCGCTCGCAATCGTCCGACCGGACGCATTCGGTCTTCGAGATCACGTTGGTTCTGCGCGGTCAAGATTTCTTCCACCGTCATCGCTCGTCCGTTTTGAGCGAGTTGTTGTTGCCGGCGTCGGGCACGTTCTTCTGGTGACGCAGTCAGGAAAATCTTGCAGTGTGCATCGGGGAATACCTCGGTGCCTTGGTCACGCCCTTCGGTCACGATGTCGCGACCCGTGGCGATGCGTCGTTGTTGAGCTGTGATCCGTTCGCGAATTTTGGGTGGGTCCGCCAGGTGTCGAATGTGGCTGGTGACCTGTGGCGTACGAATTTCTTCGGAGATGTCTTGGTCGTCGAGGTAGATGCGATCGTCTTGCCAAACCAAGCAAGCCGCGTCGGCAAATTGAACCAACGCTTCGACGTCATCCCAGGCGATTCCACGCTGCATGACGCCCCAAGTCACGGCGCGATACATCGCTCCGGTATCAAGGAACTCAAATCCAAGTTCGCTCGCGACGCGTCTTGCGATGCTGCTTTTGCCTGCTCCGGCTGGGCCGTCGATGGTAATGATCATGAGGTTGAACGCTTTGCAATTTGGCGAAGGGTGTTCAGTGCATCTTCGATGTCAGGACGCGAAGAAATGGCCGGGTCCGATTTGGCGGAAGCACCCGACGAAGTGGAATCCGCGTGGGGCTTTGCAGTGCTATCGCCGGAAGCTTGGTGAGCTGCTCCAGGTGCCGCTGAATCCTGACCATACCGTAATGCGTAAAAGGCGTCGGTCAAACGACGCATCGGTCCGAGGGCCTGCACACGTTCATCGTTTTGATTCGGTTCCGCAGAAGACGGCTCGTTTGAATTCAGCGTTGAGGTGGAGCCAGAAGATGAGCTGGCAACCGCAAGCTGCCGGGTGAGTTCTTCGGGCGTTTGGCCTGGTCGTCGTTCGATGCCAAGATTCGAAAGCAGATCGAGTGCTTCGGCATAGAACGGGATCGTCGGCCGGGGGGCTTTTTGCTGGCCATTCTTGCCGAGTTTGCTGCGCAACCAACGTGGGAAGCGAATTTTCAGGCCGACCAATGCGAGGATGCCGAGCACGATTGCTATCACGGCACCCTGCCACGAGAATAGTTTGCCTCCGCCGAGGCCTTCCACATCGCCGGCGTTGATTCGCATGGCGAGTTCTCGTGTTCGGTCGATCCATGATCGATAAGAGGCCGTCATCGGAGCCAGCCCTGGTGTGGACATCAGGGCGGTCTCCTGGCGTTTCGAATCCATTTCAATGACGTAGTCGTCCCAAAGATCCTGTGCCAGATCGAGCATTTGGTTGCTGCCGGCTTCGGCCCCGGCAACTCCGCCGCCACCCGGGGTTGGATCCAAACGCAGCCAATAGAATTCGGACTCGGGTTGCCCGTACACCGACGTTCCGACCGGGATGTCCTCGCGATTGATCAATGCCTCGACCCAAACGTGAGCGTGGTTTTGTCGAACGATGAAGTACTGGCCCAGTTCGCTGAATTCGTCGGTGTGATAGCCGACAACCAATCGAGCCGGGATGTTCTGGCTACGCAGCATCATCACCAACGCCGACGCGAAAAATTGACAGTGACCACGTCGGTCGGTTGAAAGGAATTGTTCGATCGGATCAACACCCACCGTGGCCGATGGATTGGGTTGCAGCGAGTATCGAAATTCTCTGCTGAACGCCAAGTGTTTCTCGAAAGCGTCGGCGATCCCGGCGGCAGTTTTTTTGTTGCTTGGCAAGTCTTCAACGAGTGAATTCGCCAAGATCTCGGCGCTGGGAATCAGGACCTGAGGGTACTCAAGCAACTGGTCCATGTAGTTCAGGTCGTTGGCGGTAAGATCCGCCGAAGGTTCGTCTGGCTTGACGGACCTTTCGAGCATAGGTGTTTGATACGCCAGCCATCGGCTTTGAGCACCGTTGCGAAACGCGTGTGTCCCGAAGTGATATTTGACGGGCGGGTACCACGGCGTGCCCAACGCGCCAGCGGAGACTGATCCGCCGGAGGTGTTGCGACGGGCGAAGGTCCATTTTCCGCTGAGTTCCACCAAGTCATCACTGCCGGGAGACCAGTGATACGGCGCGATCGCGAAAAGCTTCTCGGTGTTCATTGATTCGCATCCGATGCGAACATTCACACGGTCGTAAAAGTTTGAGTCGCTGGCGCGTTGTGGAACATATTCGGGAGGCAATGGCCGCGGTGGTGACATGGACACCGAAGTCGCTCGCCAGGTTGTCGATGCTTCGACCATGTATTGTTCCAGCACCGCCCCGCGAAGATACAGATCATTGATGACCGGGTAAGGTTTCTTGGTTTCTCGATCGATCAAGTCGACTCGCAAAGCACGTTGAGTGCTCTGTTGCATCTGCTGGATCGCGCCCAGACGCAGTTCCTCGCTGAACCCAACCAAGGCAACGCCTTGCGAGCTGCCTCGAGAGGCATCCACGCGTCTTGGCAGGCCAAAGAAGAACAAGGCGGAGAACAGTAGAACCGCGGGGAACAAAATCACCCCGATCATCCACGGCAGGTTCACGCCCGCTCGTGCAAACGAATCCACCGCGGCTGAGTTGTTCCACTTGATATTGGAATGATCGGGTTCCGTGTTTAAAGCTGAAGGACGCGCCGCAAGGCTAGCGTTCTGGTCTGGTGACTGGGATTGCTCGACTACGTTGTCAGCCGCGAGCAAGGTGATGGCCATGCCACCGCAGATCGCCAGCGGGATGAAGAAGATCGCATAGGCAAACGCATCATTGAAAACTGCCGCGACCACGCAATTGAGCAACGCGAAAATCATGAGTTGTTCAAACAGTCGCGACGTCTTTTCCTGCAGCATCAAGATTGACTGAGCGATGATCAACAGTTCCGCAACGGCTTCCATCTTGTTGCCGACTTGCATGTCGTCTTGCATGAAGCCCGTGACGCAGTAGATCGCTGCGATCGCCATGGCGGCGTAGGCGATCACGGAGGGCAACGCAAACAGTTTCATCCAGTCGACAAATAGGAATCCGACCACACTGAAGAACACCACGATGATTGGCAGCGATTCAGTTTGTCCACTGCTGCCGATCACCAGTCCAGACAACATCGTCACCAACGCGAACGCAAGTTTTGTTCGCAGGCGAAGCGGCGAGTCCGGAATGGTCTCGGTGATCGCCTGCAACTCACGCAGATTGAGTGCGTCGGTGCGGCTCATTTCGTCGTCGGCAATCGAAGCGTCACTCATGCAGTGCCTCGGCGGATGATTTGGAAGACGAGCCTTCGGCGATCCAGGTTGTGGCGTCTCGGCCGGACAGGTTGACCCAGTTCAATCGCCCACGTTGTTGCCATTGTCGCAGCAATGAGGATTGGTTGTCATCCGAAGCCAAAACTTCTGACAATGGTCTCGGGCTGAGTACGACCAGGTCGGGCAGATGCTTGACCGCTCCGGCGACTTGTTCCAGAGATTGGTCCAAGTCTGGAGCGGCGGTGGTTTGCACGCGAGCGAGAATTTGCAGCATCCGTCTCAAAGCTTCGCGGGACAGGCCGCCGCCGCAGGTTTCGTTTTGCTGGCCCGCGACACTCAGCATGATTTGGCTGCCCGATCCACCGAACAGCTGAACCACCAATGAAGCGGCCAAACTGATTGCGGTTTCGACGCTTTCATAAGCAGGATCATTCTCGCCCGCTGAAGCTGGACAGTATGCATCGACCAAAAAGCAGATGTCCAATCGACGTTGTTGTTCGAATTGACGCACAACCAAGTCACCGATTCGTGCCGTGGTACGCCAGTGGATGTGTCGTCGACTGTCGCCCCGGCGATATTCGCGAAGACCGAAGAAGACTTCGTCGGCATGGCCTTGCCGGTGAGCCGAGGAGGAGACGTTGCCGACCTTGGTGGGCAGACGTTGTCGCCAGGATCGAGGCAGGTTCAACAGACGTGGGTAGACGTCCACAAATTCTTCTTCGTCTGTCGATTCACGCCATGCGGTCGATAAAGCAAACGGCGCGGTTGTGGAAACTCGCCATCTTCCCAAGCGATATCGCCCGCGTCGTTCAAACGTGAGATCGAGGTAGGCGCTGGTGGCTTTCGAAGGAAGCAGCAGCCCGACGCCGGTGTGGATCGAACGGGATTCGATGGCGGGAGTCGATGCGTTGCTGCTCGATCCGATGGCCTGGGAGTCCGCACCGGTCCGCATGATTTGATCGCTGAGGCAGATCAACCACAGCGGCATCAATCGATGGCGGTTGCTGACTTGATATCGGATTCTCGCGGGTTTGCCAGCGAACACTTCGCTGGGGACCCGCCGATCGACGCGAACGGATTCGATCGTGGACCGGCTGACTCGCCACTGAGCCAACAGCACCGCAAGAGTCATCGCAGCAACAACGATCAGTAGGTTCAATCCGTTGAGCGACCCGCCGAGAAGTCCAAACATACCGATCAGCATGAATTGCCAACCGAGCCGCGTCAGGCGATTGCGAGTGTTGCGTCGCTGCAGGGACATCGTGATTTAAACCGGCACGGGAATGGGTTCGATCAAATCGGCCAGCTGTTGCTCGACCACGGATCGGTTGCCGCCTTGGAAGATGCCTTCGGCCAAGACTCGGTGGGCCAGCGATGGAACGGCCATTTGTTTGATGTCGTCGGGTGTGACGTAGTCGCGACCACGCCGGATCGCCATCGCTTGGCAACCTCGGTGAAAACTGATCAACCCTCGCGTGCTGACACCGACTTGAAACGCGTCGTGATGACGTGTCGCTTCCACGATGTCCAGCAAGTAGTCCACCAACGATTCGTCCATGCGGACTTGTCCAACATTGGCCTGGGCCGAGGACACCTCTGCCGCGCCGACAATTGATTGAAGCTCATCGACGGGTTCGCCTGACTTGTGCGTCGTCAAAATATCGCGTTCAACGTTTCGCGATGGGTAACCGATGGATGTTCGTAAAAGGAAGCGGTCCAGCTGACTCTCGGGCAACGCGTAGGTGCCTTCGTATTCAAATGGGTTTTGGGTGGCGACCACCATGAACGGTTTTGGTAATTCATGAGTCACGCCATCGACGGTGACCTGCCCTTCGCTCATTGCTTCGAGTAACGCCGATTGAGTCCGTGGTGGGGCGCGGTTGATTTCATCGGCCAGCACGATGTTGGCGAAGATCGGTCCGGGTGCGAATTCAAATTGGCTGGTGTCGGTCCGGTAGATCATGCTGCCGGTGATGTCGCTGGGCAGCAAGTCAGGAGTGAATTGCAGCCGCGTGAACTTGGCATCCAGGCTTCGAGCGAGTGCTTTGGCGGTTAGCGTTTTGCCGACTCCGGGAACGTCTTCCAGCAAGACGTGTTCGCCGGCCAGCAAAGCGACCACCAGCAAGTCAACAAGTTCGTCTTTGCCCAAAACGACCTTTGCCAAGTTATCGCAGAGGTTTTGACATAAGTCGGACGCGGCCCGAAATGACATATGGTCGACCGTGAATCGTGAGCGAAGGAAGAAGGAACGAAGAAGACGTCGGAGGAGGACTGCTATGCTAGTGGCTCGGAGTTTCCTTTTCTATCGGCCTGATCTGCAGGGGTGGGGCATGCCCGCGTTGAACGGCGAGGCGGGTGGGCTTCTCGTTGTTGCTGCTTTCGGTTTTGTTCGACTCAATCGCGTTTGAGTCGGCATGGGTGTTGTGGGCAACTTGCATCTTGAGCACACAGCTGCGTAGTAAGAACGAGAAACTTGAAGGGGAGACTCTTTCGCCCTGATCAGGTGAAATGATGCTGGGGCGAGAGGATTCATGCGAACCAAATCCATGGTGGACAACTGATGAATGACAGTCGATCGATTCCGAATCAGGATGTCGCTGGGGGCGAAGACACGACTCGTGAGTTGGTTCAATTGTGCATGCTTCCTGGTCTGGGGCCGCGGACGTTGACGTCATTGATGGACGCCTTTGGGTCGGCACGTTCCATTTTAAGCGCGGACAAAAACTCGCTTGCGTCGGTGCATGGTGTGGGGCCGAAGATGGCTCACGTGATTGACACGGCGGACGATCATGTCGACATCGAGGACGTGTTCGCTTGGTGTGCGGCGAAGGATGTCAATATTCTGCGTCGGGGGCAGTCGTCTTATCCGGCGGCGATGGAAGAGCTGGAGGACGCTCCGCCATTGATGTTTTGTCGCGGTTCGTTTTTGCCGAGGGACACGATTTCGGTGGCGATTGTCGGAACCCGGCACGCGACCGCGTACGGATTGCAGCAAACTCGCCGAATCGCAATGGATCTCGCTCGGGCTGGTGTGACGATCGTCAGCGGGTTGGCTCGCGGAGTCGACACGGCGGCTCATCGTGCGGCTCTCGAAGCTGACGGGCGAACGATCGCTGTGCTGGGCGGAGGGCTGGGGAAGATTTATCCCGCTGAAAATGCACCGTTGGCCGACGAAATTTCTCAGCAGGGGGCTGTGATCAGCGAATATGCACCGATGGCCCAACCTCGTGGCGGGATGTTTCCGCAACGCAACCGAATCATCGCGGCTTTGGGACAAGCAACCCTTGTGATCGAGGCTCCCATGCGGAGTGGATCGCTGATCACGGCACGTTTGGCATCGGAATTGGGCCGGTCTGTCGGTGCTCTACCTGGTCAGGTGAATAGTCGGGCGTCGCAAGGGTGTCACCACCTGATTCGAGACGGTGCGACGCTGGTTCAGCACGCTGACGACGTGCTGGAATTGCTCGGGCCGCTGAGCGGAAACGTGTCGGAGGCCACCGCGGTCGACGGGGGGGAAGCGGTTCGGGATGGCCGTGAAATGACGCTCAATGACGTTGAACGTCAGGTTTTGGCTGCGGTGGGGACATCTGGTACGGCCATTGACGAGGTGACGCTCAGCAGTGGGCTACCTGCGTCCCGGGTGAACGCGATTGTCAGCATTTTGGAGATGAAACGGTTTGTTCGCCGCTTGAGCGGCCAGTATGTATCGAGGATCTGAGAAGGTTGACAGTTCGGTCCTACGGCGCTATTCTCCCGCCTTGGTTCCAAGCCTCCGTTGGTGGCTATTCACCGAAGGTCCTCGCGACGCTGACTTGGCGGCGGTGTTTCGATCCGCTCCATGTGGCTTTCACTGCGATGGTGAATGACGCTTACGACTCAATCTCAACCGTTTCTTTCGATTCGATCGCCGCAATGTTTTGACCGATGGCTTGTCACTCGTAAGAGAGATGTGTCACGCGCGCATTCGAATTGTCCCACGATGCTAGCAAAGCGACCGACATCCGATGACTGTTGATCTGGACGCAATCGCCCAACGCGGGCGATGCGAGGTCTCGAGTTTACGCCTGGCCCTGCCACTGATTGAGCAAGGTTACACGCCCCCGTTCCTCTCGCGATATCGGCGTGACGAACTCGGAGACATTGACGAGGCCAGTCTTTGGAACCTCGCCCATGCGGTGCGAACGCAGAAAAAACTCGACGAGTATCGATCGGATCTGCAAGACGCTTGGAAGCAAACTCCGCTGGCGGACCCTGCCATCGGCCGAGCGATTGGGAATGCCCAGTCCAAACGTCTGCTCGACCGCCTGAGTCGCCGCGTCAAACTAGAAACCGGTGAATCGGCGAACCTGGCCCAACGTTTGGCTGTTCGTACGCTGAACCCGCAAAAAGGCGACGGGGAAGATCTAAAAGCTTTGGCAGAAGCCTTGGCTGCCGAGTCCGCTTCGGCTGAGCCTGCGGCAGCTGAAACCGCCACCGAAGGCGAAGTTGCCGCACCGGAGTCGGCTTCGAACGATGTCGATGGAGCCCTGGCGAAACTGGACGCGACGATCGCCAAACGTTTGATCGGCGACCCACGAATCGTTGGCGCAGCGGTCCGTTGGCTTTCTCGGAACGCGAAAATTCGCGTGATGGAAGTTCACGACCCGCACATTCAATCCGGGGACGAGCCAGCGGATTCGTCCGATTCTCAGCCCAAATCGAAGAAGTCAGCGGCCGCTGCAGAAGCCCCGCCGGAAACTCCCGCTGCGGAAACTTCAACTGAAGCGGCCGCGGCCACGCCAGTTGCGGAAACACCTGCCGCCGAAACCTCCGCACCCGAAGCGAGCAGCACCGAGACAACCAGCAGCCCAGAGACTCCGGCAGCGGAACCCGCTGAGACGCCAGCCAGCGAGCCCGTCGCTGAAACCGCACCGGCCGAACAAGCGGCTCCGGCCGAGCCGGCTGCAGCTGAGCCTGCCGCTGCTGCGGAAGCACCCGCGACTGAAACCCCCGCAGCAGATTCTGGGGTATCGGAAACTGCGACATCTGAAGCCGCCACATCCGCTGAAGCAACGGAATCGACCGAGCAACCTGCTGCGGACAAGCCCGCTGCATCGGACGAACCTGCTGCCGCTGGCAAACCCGCGGAGTCGGTGACCAAGCAAGCTCCGGCTGCCAAAGCGGCTCCCGCGAAAGCGAAGGCCAAAAAGTCGAAGAAGATTTCTCCGCGACAACGCCGTCGTCGTTGGCTGGTCAGCACGCTCAAACCGTTGGCCGGCAAAAGCATGCCCGCGAACAAGCTGAGCTCGTTCCAATTGGTGATGCTCGGGCGTGCCCTGCGAAGCCAGGTCGCCCAGTGTGCATTCGATTACGACGCAGCGAAGTTGGTCGCTGAGCTTCAGAAAACAACAGCCGGATTCAATCGTCCGCTGGCGGATCGTCTGTCTGGTTTGGTGCTCGAAAACGAAGCCATCATTCGTGACGCCGCCGAAGCCGCTTGGTGGGACGAGTTGCAGGAGCAGGCTTCGGCACGATTGGTCGCGATTGCCGCCGACAACCTCCACTCGCAAATCAACCGCGGTGGCGTCGAAGCCAAAGTCGTGATGTCGATCGACGCCGTCGGGCCTCGGACCGCTGCGACTTCGATCGTCTCGGCGGATGGGCGTCTGCTTCACAGCGAAGACATTCCGTGTCAATTATCGGCGGCAATGCGGACGTTGGCTGTGACCAAGATGGGTGAGCTGATTCACGCTCACCACGTCGATCTGATCGTGATCAGCAACGGACCCGCGCGTCGGGCTTGCATGATCGCGGTAGGCGAATTGATCAAACAATCGGCCGACAAGTCAGTGCGTTGGACGTTGGCAGACCGCAGCGGTGCGGATGCTTACGCTGGCGGACCGGCCGGTGACCAAGAGATGAAGTCGACTCCGCGTCGTTTCCGTGCGGCCGCGTGGATTGCGTTCTCGGCGATGCAGCCCGCTCAAGCCTTGGTCAAAGTCGACCCACTGAAATTGCGTCTGGGTTCGTTCCAGCGAGAACTTTCCGACGATGCCGTTTTGTCGGCACTCGAAGACGTGATGGTCAGCGGAGCAGCCCGCGGCGGTGTCGACGTCAACTCGACCGCGACCACCTGGATGCAGCGTTTGCCAGGCATCACGCCTGAGATTTCGCAGGCCATCGAAGGACGTCGTCGTGAAAAACTGATTGCCTCTCGCGAGGATTTGGCGACCGCGGTTGAGTGGCCTTCCGTGGTCAACTCTCGTCAAGCGATGCCGTTCCTTCGCGTTTTCGCCAGTGAAGAAACACTCGACGGAACGTTGATTCATCCGGACGACTATCCGCTCGCGAAGAAGCTGGCCACCGCGCTGAGCGTTGAATTGCCGCCGGATCGCCCGCCCGCCTACGAATTGCCTGACTACAGCGAGCCTGCGCCGGCTCCCGTAGCCGCCGTCGAAGCTCCCGCGGAAGCGACCATTGAAGCCGCTGCATCCGAAGGTGCTGAATCCGAAAACACTGATTCAGAAGTAGCCGACAGCGACACGACCGCCGAGTTGTCGGCGGAAGCTGCCGCGGAATCGCCCGAGGCTCCCGCTTCTGACGAAGCTGCCGCGGAAGAAACGCCAGCGGAAGCGACTGCATCGGACGAAACTGCGTCCGAAGAGACCCCTGCTGCTGATTCGGAAGCCGCCTCACCGGAAGCCGCCGCCGACTCAGGCGACGCGGTCCCGAGCGATGGCGAGTCCAGCAGTCCTGAGGCCAGCAGCGAAGAGGCTGCTGCGTCCGATGGTGATTCGGCCGAAGCGGATGCTCCCGCGGCACCCGCCGCACCGGAGCCCGTTCGCCGCCCGATGCCAGAACGTGCTGCTGTCGACAAACTCATCAAAGAATGGCAAATCGGAAAGCGACGCTCGCATCAATTGGTTCGTTGGTTGTGCGATCCGTTCGGCGAAGGAGCCTCCGAGGGCGAATCACCCGCCGTCATGACCGCGATGCCATCGTTGGCCGAACTGAAACAGGGTGACCAAGTCATCGGTGTGGTCGTCGGCGTGATGCCGTTCGGCGTGTTCATCGAGTTGTCGCCCGATTGCAGTGGCTTGATTCACGTCAGCCGTATCTCAGACAGCTATGTCGAAGACTTGCACGAAGCGGTTCAAGTTGGTGACGTCATCACCGCTTGGGTGACCGGGACGGATGCGAAACGTCGTCGGGTTGCTTTGAGTGCGATCTCGCCGGAACGCGAAGCTGCGATGGAAACTCGTCGACAGAACGAACGTGGCGGACGCGGTGGTCGTGGCCAAGGCGGTCGCGGTCAACGTGGTGGGCAAGGCGGCCAAGGCGGAGGACAAAACGCTGGGCAAGGTCAACGATCGGATTCGGCACCACGTGGTCGGGGCGGACAGTCCGGTGGCGATGGTCGCTCGGGCCAAGGTGGTCAACGCGGCGGTCAAGGTCGTGGTGGCCAGGGCCAAGGCCGAGGTGCACAAGGCGGCCGCGGCGGCAAACCAGGTGGTCGTCCCGGAGGACGCGATGGTGGCCGAGGCGGTCGCGGTCGTGGACCGAAGAAACCAGAAGTTTACGAAGTGATCGGTAAGGATCCCGAAAAGCCAAAGATCAGCGATGCGATGGCCAAAGGCGATGAGCCGATGCGATCCTTCGGCGATCTGATGCAAATGTTCAGCAAGGAGAAAGGCCAAACGACTCCTCCTGCGGACAAGAAACCGGCTGCGAAACCACCTGCCGCTGAGAAGCCCGTCGGTGAAAAACCAGCGGAAGCGAAGCCTGCTGAAACACCTCCAGCGGACCCACCCGCGGCACCGAAAGCAGAGGCTCCCGCAGCCGAAGCTTCCACGCCAACGGCTCCCGAGGGAGACGAATGAGCGACGACTTTCAGTCTCGATTGGAATCGGCCATCGCTCGTGGACGTCGGCGCGCGGAGCATGAAGCTTCGCAGGAACGGCAAAAGGAGATGTCCGAGGAAGAGCTGAAACGACTTCATACGTCGTATCGTCTGTCGCTGTCGGAACAAATCGAAGCCGCCGTGCGTCGCGTGGCGGATCATTTTCCCGGCTTCCGCTACGAATCAGTCTTCGGCGAAGAAGGCTGGGGCGCCGCCTGCTACCGCGATGATCTGCGGCTCGATGCCGGACGTCGCACGAACCTGTACAGCCGGTTGGAATTGGTCATTCGGCCGTACAGTGATCTGCGAGTGTTGGATCTGAAGGGCAAAGGCACGGTCATGAACCGCGAGCTTTTCAATCGCACCCACTACACCAAGATCGCGGAAGTGGAGTCGGAAGACTTCAGCCAATTGATCGATTCATGGGCAATCGAGTACGCCGAGATGTACTCCGCCAAAAGCTCGACATCCTAAGCCGCATCTGCAGCGAAGGCCGTGTGGCTGATTCAGTCGACCACTTTTTCGCGGCCCTTGTCTTTTGACACCTCTGCGACGACCTGCATGCGAGCGTGAGTCGGCAAGTGGTTCTTGCCGATTCGGCCATCGGCTTTGACCCATCCCAACGGGCGATCGCGGTGCTGGACGATCAGCCAACCACGTTGATCCGTCGGAACCGTGCCTCCCGCCAAATAGGTCGCCGCTTCGGCATCATTCAGTTCGATGCGTTCGGCGTTCGTCGTGAATGGGTCGTCCGGGTGTCGCAGTGCACAGGCGTGAGATGGTTTCCAGGTTTGCCCGGTTCGGTGGGCCACTTCGGGGCCGATGGTCCAGTCTTGCTTGACCCATTCAGGAGCACCTTCGCAGAACGCTTCGGCGATCCAGTCTCGTTGCCGCAAGAGCACCGATTCTTCGTCGGTGCGTGCTTCTGTTGAAGAAATGCCAAAGACGGACTGAATCAGTTCATCACAACCAGAATCCAGTGGCTGCTCCGATTGCAGAACGCCGCGGCGAAGCAACCAAGGATCTTCCGAAAACTCTGCCGTCTCTTCCGACGGTTCCTCGGCGATTGGTTTCGTAAGTCGAGCCGCGAAGGCACCGGCGCAACCATCGCGGTGTGGCCAAACTCGATAGCCACAATCAGCGAGCGGGCTTTGGTAGTCGCTCAATGCTTCGATCGGAGAAGGTTGCATGTTCAGTTCGTCCTTCATCCACTGCACTTGGTCTTCGTTCTCCGCGACCGCGAAAGTGCATGTGCTGTAGATGATCGTGCCGCCGGGACGCAGAAGCTTGTGAGCGGCCGCCAGAATGCGTTGCTGGCGTGCGGCGTTCGTGGCCACCATGGATTCGTTGACGGCACCTTTGGATTGCCGGCCGCGCGAAAGCAACGCTTGTCCACTGCAGGGAGCATCAATCAGAATTGTGTCAAAGACGCCCGGCAATTTTTGCGAGAGAGCGTCTGGGTCTTCGCTGCTGATTGCGTAACGGTCCGAGCCGGTGCGAGACAAGTTGTAAGCCAGCGGAGCGACTCGCGATCGGATGGGTTCGTTTGCGAGTAAGAAACCATCACTGCCGATGGCTTCCAACACTCCAGTCGCTTTCCCACCGGGTGCTGCACACAGATCGCAAACCAGTTGTCCTGACAGCGAATCGGTGTGCGCCTCCGCTGCCGCGAGTGCGAGCAGCGAACCGGCGTCTTGCAGGTAGTATTCTCCCGCGGCGAAGTCGATCGAGCGCGAAGCGCGATAGTCATTTGGAATCGCGACGGCGGGCGGGTACCACGGCACATCGAATTGCGTGCCCGATACGGCTTCGCTCGCATTTAACTTGGATCGGTCTCGGCGAATTCGCATCACGTTCGAATGACGCTGGCTCATCGCCGCGGCGAGACGTTCCAGTTCATCGTGTGGCAATTCAATCGGCGTGATTGCCGCCGAAACTTGTTCCGCGTCCAACTCCACTGGTTTGCGATTAGTGGATGGTTTGGAAGATGCCGAGGATTTGCGGCTAGCTTTTTTCGAGCCTTTTCGAGATCGACTCACGTTCGTGTGATCTTGTTCCAAACGGACATGACCAGCGACAGCATCATCGCGATCACGAGTGGCGAGGTGAATGTGAACATGATGAATAGCACCTGCGAAAGACTGCCGGATTCATCTTCCGGAGGCGGTGCCCCCACCCAAATCGCGATGTCGGTTTGGACGCTGGGGACTCGCGACGCGTAGAACAAACCCGCCAAGAACAAGGCGCTGATCAGGACCAACAGCAGCGAGATCGCAATGCTGACTTGTGGGCGAGGGACGCCGGGCGAGGAGGTCCTTGAAACGGACGGGGAGGCAGGATCGGCTTCAGTCATTGAAGATGCCAGACCCGAAATCGTCGAATGGATCCGAGCTCTCTTGCGATGAGTGGTCGGGGTTTGCTCCTCCGGCGTCGCGGTTCGGAGAGTTTGACACGGTCGATCCGCGAGATCCGCCACCACGGCGATGAAGGTGCGGTTGTGGAATGCGTTGCTCGTCGCCTTGCTCACCACGTACGAGCAAAGTTTCCGAACCATCTTTGGTTACTGAACGGGTGTCAGAAACGTTGTTCGATGATTTCTCGGAGTCATTCGATGAGGAGCTTGCGTAGTCCGCTTCGTCGTAGTCTCCCGCATCAAAGTCGTCTTCGTATCGACTTCGGTAACCGGGTTGCTGCGATCGATCGAGTTCAGCCTCGAATTCTTCGATCACCGCCTGCTGAATCATTTCACGGCACTCACTGTTGATCGGGTGAGCAACATCCGCGTAGAGCTTCTGCGGCGAGTTTGCGTTGTGACCGCTCAGCTTCGCACCGCAGTGGTTGCAGTAGGTCGCTCGCAGGTGGTTCTTCGAACTGCAGCGTCCGCAGTGGCCGGTCAACTTTCGACTGGGCATTGCGACAAAGGGACCACTCGTGCCATCAATGATTTTTAAATCACGGACAACGAATGATTGATCAATGGTGATCGAGCAAAACGCCCGTAGACGATCCTCCGAACTTTCCATCAGCTTGATGCGAATCTCGGTAATTTCCACGACGTACCCCTATGCGATGTGGATCTCCGACGGCACCACACAACTCACAACCGGTCGGATCAATGCGCCGCCCGGAAAAGTCGAACGCAATGTTTCGGCGGCGATTGCTGCCTGTTGCGACGAGTCTGCCAATGCGAAGCAAGCCGAACCGCTGCCCGTCATGCGGCAATGTGTCAGTCCAGCCTTCGACAGACATTCTAGGGCGGGATCGATGCGCGATGAAAGCCCGCGTGCGGGCGCTTGCAAGGCGTTATGCAATGAAAACTCGGATTCCGCCCTTATTCCTTGCAAAGCACGTACTAAATCATTGCTAGATTGGGGAGAATCGGGGACTTGGCAGTGTGAATAGACTTGTGCGGTCGAAACACTCGCGGCCGGATAGATAACAACTGCGTGCAACGGATTGGCTAATGTGAAGAAGCTTAGTTTCTCGCCGCGTCCCGTTGCTTGTGCGCATTCGACGTCACGTTCGCTTTCCAGTTCTCCTAAGAAAAACGGAACGTCGCTACCAATTTCCGCCGCCAACAGCGGAAGCATCTCGTGTTTGAGCGGCGAGAATGTTGCGGAAGAGGTTTCGTAAGCCGCTTCCCACCCCAATCGCAACGCCGAGGCGGCATCACTGCTTGCGCCGCCCATCCCAGCACCACTGGGGATGTTTTTGTTCAGTTGGACTTCCCATCCACCGTCTAGATTCAGCGTTTGCGTGAGACGATTGAGAGCACGAACGACGAGATTCTTATCGTCAGTTGGAACAAGCAGCAGTTCGTGGTCATCGGTGACTTGCAGTTCTTTGGCAATCGACTCTCGTCCCGCTGACCAATCAACCGACAATTGAACGCCAGGTTTGCTGGTGCGTCGAACGCGAAGTTCATCACGCCAATCGATCGCGATCATCACGGTATCCAGCTCGTGGAAACCGTCGTCGCGACGCGCCAGGAGTTCCAAGAACAAATTGAGTTTGGCGGGAGGCGATGTGGAATACCAGCGGGATTCAGTCACGTGTTCAGGCTGCTTTTCGAGAAGACGGCAATTGGTCTTTCATCGTATCGGCAGACGCCATTGCCACCAAAGCGATCCCGAGTCGGTCGGCGAGTGCGATGGTTTCGTCGCTGTCGAGCAAGATCGTTTTATTGGCTTCGATCGCGATCGCGGCACCGCCCGCTTCATGCACACGCTGCACTGTTTGTGGACCGATCGTTGGAACGTCGAACCTCATGTCTTGTTCTGGTTTGCTGACTTTGACCAGGGTCCAACCGCCGCGACGGCACAATTCGCCGGTTCGTGCGATGCAGGCGTCGGTGCCTTCGATGGCTTCCACAGCGATGATGGTGCCATCTTTGATCGTGATGGCTTGGCCAATGTCCAGCCCGCCCATCGTCTTCGCAATTTGCCAACCAGCGGCAATGTCGGACTGAACCACCGAAGAAGGTTTGCGACGAGTCAATTGACCCGTTTTCGCGAGCAACTCAGGAGCCAACTCCGTGGCAGAACAAATCTTCATGGTGTGACTCTCATAAGTATCGATGACCGCTCCGAGCAAACGGTCGTCGCGTGCGTCTCGGCGAGCACCAAACAAGCACGGCCAAAAAGTTTTGATGCAAGTCCAATCCGGCGTGTGGCGAATCCAAACCGAACCGCTGTAAAGTAAGTCGGATTTAAACAGCTTGCCCGCCATGGTCACATGTTCGACGTCATTGCGTTTGAAGTATCGAAGGTGACCGCCAAACCGTCCGACGCCTGACCACAGCACACTGTCGCAAATTTCATTGAGCTCTTCACCTGCGTGACCAGTGATTGCCACGCAGTGAACCGAATGCCCGAGAGCCTTCAGTTTCTCGGCCACGCAAATTGGAAAGCGTCCCCATCCGGCGATCAAGCCAATCGGTGCACCTTGAGGCACATCGCGAAGGGGCGATTCGCTTTCATGATCGCGGTTGGCTAGGCCAACCCGATCAGCGTTTGGAATAGGAGGAGCTTGTGTCATGGCAATCGCAACGTTGCGGGAACCGAGGTTCGTTCAGGCCGCTTTCCGGCGGTTGGTGTCGGCCGCTTGTTCTTCTGATGCAGCGTTCATCCGAGCAACTTGTTGAGTCAGACGTTTTAGATCGCGACGCATCTCGGGCAGTTTGCGTTGGACGGCCATGATCTGCATTTGATCGCGTTGCGGTGTCGCGGGCGAACCCAAGTAAACCTGATTGGGCGCCAAATCGTCCATCACTCCGGCTTGAGCACCGACGATGACGCCGTCGGCCAATGCGATGTGGTCTTTCAATCCGACTTGGCCGGCCAACACGACATAGTCGCCGGTCGTGCAACTTCCCGCGATTCCAACTTGGCTGCACAGAAGGTTGTGTCGACCGATTTGACAGTTGTGGGCGATCATGACTTGGTTGTCGATCTTGGTGCCCTCGCCGATTCGGGTGGCTCCATAGGTGCCGCGATCGATCGTCGAACTGGCTCCCACTTCCACATCATTTTCGATCACGACGTAGCCCAGTTGTGCTGTGGGAACATGTCGTCCATCGATCATCTTGTATCCAAAACCATGAGCACCCACGACGGTGCCGGCATGCAAGGTGACTCGCTCGCCGAGTTGGCAATAGGCGTACAGAGTCACATTCGGATGCAGTGTGCAGTCCGCATCGATTTGGCAACCAGCCGCGATCGTGACTCCCGCTGCGATGGTGCATCCAGGACCGATTTCAACATTGGCACCAACATTGGCCGAAGGATGCACTTGGCTGCTCGGATGAACTTTGGCGGTCGGGTCGATTCCGCTGACTGTCATCGCGTCATCGAGAGCCGGGCGAAAGTGCCCGACCAATTGTGTGAACGCCGCATGAGGATCGTCGACCAGGATTTGCAATCGAATCGGCGATTCAGCCACGTATTCGGGCGCGATCACCGCGATGGCTTTGCTTTTCGACAATTGACCCACGTGGTTGGCTTGGTCGATCAACGTGATTTCTTGAGGTCCCGCTTCGGCCGGAGGCGCGGCGCCGGTGCAAACTGTTGCCAACGATTCAGCGCTCAGAGATTTTCCTTGGACCGCGTCGCCGGACGAATCGGTGGCGTTGGGAGGGCAATCGCTGAAGTCGAGCAGTCGACCACCAACCAAGTCGGCGATCTCTTGCAGTGACAGTCCATTGGAAGACGCCATTTGAAAAATCCTTTTTTCGTGACGTGTGTCGGGGTGCGGTGCGAGACTGTGGGTGACTTCTTTGTAGCGGCAACCCATAAATTGACGCAACGTGAATCGTCGGTCTTGCGACGGTTCGTCAGAAAGGACTAGTACAGGGCTGCATGACGCGCGTTGGTGTTCAACCTGCGCGTTTTCCGAATGGCTCCAGCACCCAGTCGCTAACGATGCCCAGCCCTGCTCTTCGCAACGATTCTTATCTTTCGCCCGCCTCCCCGGTTTCGGTCGGCTCGCCGTCGCACGCCAACGATGCGTCCACTGAGAACCCAAATGGCCTGCGGATTTTCAATCCAAACGAGAATGCAGCAGCGGGATCGGCGATTCAGCCGGTTCGCCAAAGTCGATGGACGATTTGGAGCTGTTTGACCGCCTCGCTGATTGCCGGCACCATTTTCGCCACGCTGACCGGGTGCCAGTGGGCCGCGGGAAGTCAGAACACTCAGGGTGCGGCTCTGTACAACCAAGGTCAATACACAGCGGCGATGGAGCAATTCCAAAAAGCAATTGCGTCGGATCCGACGGACTCGGACGGTTACTACAATTTGGCCGCGACGACGCATCGATTGGGAAACCAGCGACAAGACCCGAATTTGATTCGTCAAAGCGAAGCTCTTTACAACCAATGCTTGGACCACGACCCCAATCACGTCGACTGTCATCGCGGTTTGGCGGTTTTGCTGGTCGATTCCGGACGTCCTGACCGAGCCTTCACGCTGCTGAAGAACTGGGCCGCCCAAAACCCTGCCTTGGCCGAACCACGTATCGAACTGGCTCGCCTTTACGAAGAACACGGCGAACCACAAACCGCACTGAAGTACTTGGAAGACGCCGTGCAACAAGACGCCAACAACGCTCGGGCGTGGTTGGCTCTGGCTCGCTTGCGAGAAGCCAGCAACGATCCGGTCCAGGCACTGCAAAACTACCAGCGTGCTCTCGCCCTTGGCGGAGGTGTTTTGGGACCCAACGGTGCGATGGTCAGCGAGCGAGTGGCCGCCCTCAGCCGCCAAATCAACTCGACCCGCGATGCGGCGTCGTTCAATGCGGGTGGCACCCAAATGGCCGCTCCGGCCGGATTCGGCTCGTCTCGCTATTGAGTTCCCCCTCGGTTTTCTCCGTGAATCCAGCGATCGGCGTTTCCAGACCTCAACTCGAGCGAGAACCGCGGCCCTTCGCGTCTGGAACAGTGGGATAGGCTAGCGAACGAATTTGGGGACAATGTTGGGTTGGATTTCCCTTCACTCCCCCGATTGCCTGCCCGATTCTCATGAAATCAATGGACGCCTTGGTGTCGTTGTGCAAACGACGCGGTTTTCTTTTCCAATCCAGCGAAATTTACGGCGGTGTCCAAGGCTTCTGGGACTACGGGCCGTTGGGCGTGGAGCTGAAACGCAACCTGAAGGATGCGTGGTGGCACGACATGATCTCCGGGCACAACGAATTGGTGCCGCCCGCCGGTGCTCCGTCCACCTTTGAAATGGTGGGCCTGGATTGCACGATCATCATGCACCCGCAAGTCTGGAAGTGCAGCGGCCACTACGACCTGTTCCACGATCACATGGTCGATTGTCGCGAGTCGAAAAAGCGTTACCGCTTTGACCAAGTTCGCGGACGTTTTGTGGAATACCAAGGCACGAAAATTTTCGTTTCGACGCTTGCCGAAATTGAGCAAGAAGAAGACGAAGTGCGTCGCCGCGGACTGAAGTACTTCAAACTTCGCGCGAAAAACGCAGATGAACTGACCATCGAAAAAGAATCGCTGACGCTGGACAAGCTCGACTCGACTGAGAACGTTTTGGCGCCCGACGCGAAGGCACTCGGAACGTTGACCGAGCCTCGTGAATTCAACTTGATGTTCAAAACCACCTTGGGTGCGTTGGGCGGCGAAGAGGACACAACCTTCCTCCGTCCAGAGACCGCGCAGGGAATTTTTGTCAACTTCAAAAACGTCGTCGACAGCTCTCGCGTTCGCATCCCGTTCGGAATTGGCCAAACCGGCAAGAGCTTCCGCAATGAGATTACGCCGCGAAACTTCACGTTCCGCTCTCGCGAATTCGAGCAAATGGAAATTGAGTTTTTCTGCCATCCTGATCAGTCGCAGGAGTGGTACCGGTACTGGCGAGATCGCCGGATGGCTTGGTACACCAAACTCGGTTTGTCCGACGAATCATTGATCATGCGGGAGCACCACACCGAGGAACTGGCTCACTACAGCGTCGGAACCGCCGACATCGAGTACGCGTTCCCGTTCCTGCCCGAAGGCGAATATGGCGAGCTGGAAGGGATCGCGCACCGCGGCGATTTCGACCTCCGCAGCCACATGGAAGGCAAGCTTGATCCGTCAACCAATCCAATGACCGTGGAACTGAATGAGCACGGAAAACCCAAGTATCGCGGCAGCGGCAAGGACCTCGCTTACCGGGACGACATCACGAACGAAAAGTTCGTCCCGCACGTGATCGAGCCTTCTGCAGGTGCGGACCGTGCTGCACTCGCGTTCCTCTGCGAAGCGTACACGGAAGACGAAGCGCCCGACGAAAACGGCAAGATGCAAACTCGAACGGTCATGAAATTGGACCCGCGTTTGGCACCGATCAAAGCCGCCGTATTCCCGCTCGTTAAGAAGGACGGGATGCCGGAAGTCGCGCAAGAGATCTACGGTGCGCTCAAAGAGCATTACAACGTCTTCTACGACGCCAAAGGTGCGGTGGGTCGACGTTACCGTCGCCAAGACGAAGCCGGAACGCCTTACTGCATCACCGTCGATGGCGATTCCCTGACGGACAAAACCGTCACCATCCGCGACCGAGACACCCTGGAACAAACCCGAGTCAAAATCGACGACGTCGTTTCCGAAATCCAGTCGCGAATGAAGGCCTCCACCTGATCCAGTCCGATGATCGGATCGAATTCACGACGAACTAGATGCAGTCAAAATCCCGTTTTGACTGCTGGTCGGCTCTGAGTGCTCATCGTCAGGCGCGCCGCCGCTTTTTGGTGTGCCACCTTTGGAATGCAGTGTTTGCCCGATCAGGCTGCGCGAGCGACGAACTGTGATTGGCGAGTACGTTGCATCGCGGATTTCCAGCAAATATTTCTCGAGCGGCTTCCGTCGAGAATTCCTGCATAGTCCTCCCCGAGCACGCGATCGTAAGTCAAGGCAGCGGTCAGTGCATCGTTCTTCCCGTCGATTGCGGCCGTGATTCGCTTGCGATGCATCATGGTGCGTAGCTTCTCAATTCGCTGACTGTATTTTTTGATCTTTCCGGCGACAGCAACGCTCGCATCATCCGCCTCAGCGAGTTCCGTTTGAGTCCCGGTCTTTTCTGCATATTCCGCCATTTGATCGGAGAGCTTTTTCGCTGTTTCATGATCTCCGGGACGGGCTGAGTTGAGCACGTAGTGATACCAAGCACGGTAGTCGGGACGTTCAATTTGTTGCGGCGAAATCTCGCGGATCGTTTCGAGCGTCGAGAAGAATGCGTGAGGGACGGTCACTGCATAACCAATCGCATCACACAGAAAATCCTGCTTGTTTTCTTGTTGAAACATCTGAGCAGGTTTGCAGCGAGGGTCGCCCGCTTTGTAAGCATGGTGGGCTCCGCCTGTGCTGACGGGGCTATAGCCATTGAGTGTGAAGGGGTGAGCTACGTGCAGGGCGTGAGCGTTCCTCAAGACTGCTTGGTACGTGACGTAGACATCCGGGTTGCTGCTTGCAAAGCAGATTCCATCCTCCGTCTCGATGCTACGCAGAAACTGCCTTGAAATGCATCCATGGTAAATGGCCGGTTTTGGGCCAAGTGCCCCAAGGTTGCAATCAAGCAATTGTTGTCTGGAGTGATCGCTGTCAACGGTTTCCACTTCGCCGTACAGGCTGTTGCGTTGAAACTTCAGGCTGCCAGTGCGTTTCCCATATCCGTTGACGGGCCAACCATACGTAGGTCGGTCCCAGCTCAATGAGTCGGGGCGATGTTGCTCGAGGATCTGCCGAAGAAAGCGAAATTGACCGGGCAAAATGCAATCATCGTCACCGATGTAGATGACGTAGTCACCGCTGCAATGTTGCAACGCGAATTCGAAGTTTTGACGCATCGAAATTCGCTCTCCAGTATTGATGTACTTGAAGCGATTGTCATTGATCTCGTTGGCAACTTCGCGGGTATGGTCATTGCTAGCATTGTCGCTAACGATGAGTTCGAACTGGTCGTCTTCGATCTGCAGCCCCGTTTGCAAAGATTCTTTGAGGTAATCAGCGCGTTCCCGAGTTGGGATGATGAGGCTAATGATCACGGCGAGCTCTCAATGATGATGGAGTTGCGGGAGTGGGACTGCCCGGTTGGGAAGGGCGCGAAGGGAAACACCCGAGCAAAACGCTGGGATGGATCAGACTTCATTAGCAACCCTATGCGGGAGCGGTCAATGTCGAGTGAGGCCTCCGAGATGCAATTCATGTTTCGGTATTGTTGGCAAATGTAAGAAACGGTAAGGTTTCACGCACTTCGAGTGCCCAAAGGCGTGGAACTCACTCGTGCTTCAATGACTAAAGGAATGGTCAATGTCGATTGTATTGCTTGCCGGTGGACTCGGCACAAGATTGCAGGAAGAAACCACCAGTCGGCCCAAGCCCATGGTCGAGATCGGAGGGCGTCCGATCTTGTGGCATATCATGAAGCACTTCGCCCACCATGGCCAAGATGAGTTCAATGTCGCGTGTGGCTACATGGGCGACTTCATCAAGAACTATTTCCTCGACCAGTACAACTTGTCCGGTGATTTATCGATTGATTTCGGTCGCAACGTGGTTGCCCGCAAGGAAACCGAAGCGGAAAGCTGGCGTGTCAATTTGTTTGACACTGGGATCGACACTCAGACTGGTGGTCGATTGTTGCGTCTGAAGTCGCGATTGGACTCCGGCACATTTATGCTGACCTACGGCGACGGTGTCAGTGACGTCGATGTGGAAGCCTTGCTTGATTTCCATCGTTCGCACGGAAGATTGGCAACGGTCACCGCCGTCCGTCCACCAGCACGTTTTGGTGGGCTGATCATGAATGGCGATTTCGTGGATCACTTCACCGAAAAACCCGTTTCAGGCGAAGGCTGGATCAACGGCGGGTTCTTGGTTCTCGAGCCGGGGATTTTCGACTACTTGTCATGCGACCGCGACAGCTTGGAAGCGGATGCGCTTGAGCGGGTTGCGGCGGATGGCCAACTGGCCGCGTATCGCCACGATGGCTTTTGGCAGTGCATGGACACTCTTCGTGACAAGCACTATCTGCAGCGTTTGTGGGATGAGGACCGGGCTCCGTGGCGTACTTGGGATCGGGATGTGCAAGAACCACGTCTGCGAATTGGTCCCACTAAAGCCAGAGCGGCTTAGGGCCCGAGCTTGGCGGGACCACCGTCAGCAATCTCCACCTTCGTTTCCGAAATCTCAACCGTCTCAATTATTACGAGCAGATCATGGATGTTTCCAGCACCAGCAAAGCAACTTTTCAACCAAGCTTTTGGAGAGATCGTTCGGTACTGGTGACTGGCGCGACCGGATTGGTAGGTGGCTGGTTGGTGAAGCGGTTGCTCGAAGCTGAAGCCGACGTCATTTGTCTCATTCGGGATTGGACACCGAACGCAGAGATTGTTCGTTGCGGTGACATTGATCGAGTGACCGTCGTACGCGGAGACATCTGCGATCAAGAGTGCCTGGAGCGTGTCTTAGGTGAACACGAAGTGTCGACCGTGATGCATTTGGCGGCTCAAACGATCGTCGGCATTGCCAATCGAAATCCTGTTTCGACCTTTGAAGCCAACATCGGTGGCACCTGGAAGTTGATGGAAGCCTGTCGGCGCAGCCCGAAGGTAGAGCAAGTCGTTGTTGCATCCTCGGATAAAGCCTATGGCGACGCGAAAGTATTGCCGTACACCGAAGACACTCCTTTGGCAGGAATGCATCCGTATGATGTCAGTAAGTCTTGCGGCGATTTGATTGCTCAGACCTATGCGAACACTTACGATTTACCAGTCTGCGTGACACGCTGTGGGAACTTCTACGGTGGCGGCGATTTGAATTGGAACCGCATTATTCCCGGGACCATTCGCTCGGTTTTGCGTGACGAAGCCCCGGTCATTCGATCCGATGGTTCGTTTGTCCGCGATTATTTTTACGTGGAAGACGGTGCCACCGCCTACATGCACTTGGCAGAACAGATGGCGGAGCGACCCGAGCTCAACGGCGAAGCATTCAACCTTTCTACTGAGATTCAAGTCTCTGTTTTGGAGCTGGTCGATCAAGTTCTCGAGACGATGGGGTCGGCGCTTCAGCCAAAGGTATTGGGCGAAGCGTCCAACGAGATCCAGCACCAATACTTGGACGCCAGCAAAGCTCGGGAAATGCTGAGCTGGAAGCCCGATTTTGCCTTGAACGAGGGATTAGCTCGAACGATTCAGTGGTATCAAAATTACTTTGAAAATCATCAAAGGCAGAGTCCCGCGATTGCGAGAGTCTCTCGGTCAACCGCCGCGGCCTGATCGATCCAGGTTTCAAGCCATCCCTGAATTCGCCCATGCAAACCTGCCAGCACGAGTCACTTCGTTCGCTTTAGGAATCCATCTGGAGCGACGGTGATCAACAGCTTGTCGTTGTAGGTTTTGTCGATCGAGAAGTTATCGTTGTCGCCAATGTATTGGTGAACGGCTGTTTTCGCATTGTCGCCTTTGCCCCATGGTCGGTCGGGAAACATTCCTTCAGGAAGGTCTTCAATGATTGTGTCGAAGACAACGCAGTAGCTGCCCACGGTTGTCATCGGGGCGTAGGCTTTTAGCTCAGCCAAGACATGGTCGTGGGTGTGGTTACTGTCCAGAAACACCAGCACCCGACTCTTTCCGCTGGCGAGTTCGGCAATCTGGGCGACGATCTCGGGGGCGATGCTCGAGCCTTGGATCATTTCAATGCGTTTTGACATTGGGTGGTCTTCGATCGCTTGGCGATTGTGGTCGCGAATATCGATGTCGACTCCCACCACTTTTGCATCCTGGCTTCCGCCACACGCGGCGTTCAGTTCCAGCAAGGAAGCTGAAAGAATCAACGATCCGCCGTGAGCGATCCCTGTTTCGATGATCAGCTCAGGTTGGGTTGCCCAGATCAATTCTTGAACCGCAACGATGTCTTGTGGGTACTGGATGATCGGACGACCCAGCCACTCAAAGTGATACGAATACTTGTGGGCGTTTGCCTCGTTGATCCAATTCTTTGTGGCGTCTTGTAGATCTTGTGACTTGCCCTGCAGTTGGACTTCTTTGTCACATTCCGATTTGAATTCTTCGTATGGTGTCATGAGTCGGCTTTCCTAATGTTAATTCTTACTTCGTATTTAGTTCCGTCTGCTTCGAACCAGCATGACGGGTGTTCGTCAAATGTACGGGCACGCAAACGATTGAGTAGCTCTTCCGCCTGGTACGTTTGCTTGAGAAAAACTTGGCTAGCAGGCTCCAGTTCCGATGAATGATGGAAGCTGCCCTTGCTTAAATCTTGTGGTGTTCTGGCGAATTGAAGTGACCGAATTTTCGGGTAGGTCTCCCGAAATAGATCGAGCATCGTCGATTGAGCTCGGTGAAAAAGTGATTCACCATTATCTTCCCAATCGTAGGCGATTTGGCGCTGAGCCACGATGTCACCGTTGTCGACCCCTTGTTCGACCATGTGAAGTGTGACTCCGAAGGGTGCTTTTTCGACGATGGCCCAAAAGTTGTAGTGTTTGCCTCGGTTGAATGGCAGCAAACTGGGGTGGGTGTTTATGAAGCCGTGCCGTGGAAAGTCGAGGAACGCCTGACGAATCAGTTGGGGCCACCAGGCCAAAATGCCCAAGTCTGGTGCGATTGACCTTGTCCCGGCAAAATCGAGAACCTGTTGCTCGGAACGAAATGCAACCGCCGGAACATCGTGCTGCTTAGCCGCTTCAGTAATGCTGTTTTCTTGTGTCGTAACAACGAGGCAAAGATCGTCTGCGTAGTGCTGCAGCAGCCAGTCGGCGATTTGAGTCCCAACGTGTCCATCGGCAAAGAGAGCAAGTTTCATTTCAAAAGCTCCCAGTCGGTTTCAGATCTCGGACAATGGCTGCAACACGGTGAATGTCAGAGTCTTCTATGTCGTGATAGCTGGGCAGATTGAAGGAGCGTTTGGGCAAGTCGTATGAATTGACGTTCTCAGGTTTGCTATCGAAAAAGTCGAGGCTGCTCAGCGGGTGGAAGAACACTCTGGCATCAACGTTTTCGGACCGGAATCGTTCGGCGAGTGTGTCGCTGGTGATGCCAGAGTCTGGAGAACAGACGATAGATGGCATCCAGGCTCCGTTGACTGTGCCTTCGTCTTCTGGATTCAACGAGATCCAGTCAAGGTCCGACAATTCAGATCGGTAGGCTGACATGATTTCGCGTTTGCGGCTGATGAGCGAGTCGATGCGTTCCATTTGCGCGCATCCAATCGCAGCTTGGATGTTCGACATTTTGTATTTGAAGCCAACCATGTCTGGCCAAAACTGTTTCGTCTGAGACCGAGCACGACCATGATTGGAAAGCGTCAAAACAGTCTCATACAGCTCAGCGTCATTGGTCACGAACATGCCGCCTTCACCGGTGGTCAGTGTCTTTGTGCCGTGGAACGAGAATGTTCCGAAGCGGCCGATGCTTCCGGCTCGCCGTCCATGGTGTTCCGAACCAATCGCTTCGGCTGAGTCTTCGATGATCGGCAGGTTCTTGCGTTCCCCCAAATCGCACAGAGACTGCATGTCACAAACATTGCCGTACAGGTGGACGGCAATGATGGCTTTTGTCTTGCTAGTGATCGCCGCCTCGGCTTTTTCCGGATCAATGCACCATGAATCTTTCAGGACGTCGACAAATACCGGTGTTGCACCCAAGTGAACGATGGGTGCTGCAGTCGCGATCCAGTTGGTGTCGGCCAGGATCACTTCGTCGCCTGGTCCAATTCCTAGTGCGGCCAGTCCCATGTGGATCGCGCCAGTGCAACTGGAGGTCGCGATGGCATGGTCAACACCGAGGTGTTCTCGGAACGCTTGTTCAAAGCGGCCGATGTATTCATAGCACTTCGCACCCCATCCGTTTTCGGCAGCGTCTGTTGCGTAACGGACCTCGAGGTCCGTGATGGATGGTTTGGTGTAGTGAATCCTGGGTTTCATAAGATCTTCAGGCTTGGGATAGCGCTCACCAGTTGGGCGTTCCACTGTCGTGTGTAGTCGAGTTGGTTCGCGATTTCATCGAGGAGGTTCCAAGGAAGAACCACGATGTAGTCGGGTTGCTTCAAACGCAATTCGTCCTCATTGACGATCGGAATTCGGCTGCCAGGCATGTACTTGTCTTGCTTCGCAGGGTTGCGATCGACCACAAATTGGATCAAGTCGGGACGGATGCCGGCATAGTTGAGAAGCGTGTTTCCCTTGGCCGCAGCACCATAGGCCGCCACGCTCTTTCCCGCTTTCTTAGCGTCGATGAGAAAGCGGATGAACTCGTCTTTGACTTTGTTTGTCTTTTTCTGAAACCCAAGGTAAAAGTCGGTGGTGGTTAGTCCGAGGCTTGCTTCTGACTGAAGTACTTCATTAACACCGGAAGTCGCGGCTCTTTGCCCGGTTTCGGTGCGTTGGGCGAACACGCGGAGGCTGCCGCCATGAGTGTTCAATGGTTGAACATCGAACACTTGCAATCCGTTGGATTCGAACACCGCTTTTACCGCGGTCAGTGATAGGTACGAAAAGTGTTCATGGTAAATCGTGTCAAACTGGCTTTCCTGGACCAGCTTCACCAAGTGTGGAAATTCAAATGTGGCAACACCATCGTCCCGAAGCAAAATGCTGAAGCCGCGAACAAAATCGTTGATGTCAGGGACGTGCGCGAGAACATTGTTGGCGGCGGTGAGGTCCGCTCGTTTGCCTTGTTCAACGAGTTCGGTCGCCAAGGCAACACCGAAGAATTGTTCGACGACTTCGATTCCCTTTTCGCGAGCGGCTTGGGCTGTACTCGCCGTGGGTTCGATGCCGAGGCAAGGGACGCCGGCTGCCTGAACGTACTGAAGCAAATATCCGTCATTGGCAGCGACTTCTACGACATGACTGCTTTGATCGAGTGAGAACCGCTCGATCATTTCATGCACGTACTTTTCGCTGTGGGTCAGCCAACTGGTTGAAAAGCCACTGAAGTATGCATACTGCGAATCAAACAATTCTTCTGCGTTGGAAAAGTCCTCGGTTTGGACAAGCCAACATTGCTCGCACACAAGGACACGCAGCGGGAACCATTTTTCAGGGGACAGCAGTGATTCTTGTGTGAGGTAGGCGTTGGACGGCGGAGCACTTCCAAGCTCCACAAATGGGAGTGTCAGCGGATGATGGCAATGTCGGCATTTCATAGTTGGATTCCGTTGAAACCGTCCTCGAGTTTCGGATGGCGGTTGTCGCGGTCAGAGCGTTGCGAGATTTCCAGGGGCCATTGAATCGCTAGACCAGAGTCTGTTGCATCCAAACCTGCTTCTGATTCCGCGTTGTAGAACGCAGTGTGCAAGTACAGCAATTCACAGTCATCAGTGAGTGTTTGAAAACCATGTGCAAACCCCTCGGGAATGAACATGGTGCGATGATTGGATTCACTGAGTGTGGCACCGTGCCATTGCAAATACGATTGGGAGCCGGGACGCAAGTCGACTGCCACATCGAAGATCTCACCACGCAAACAGCTGACGATCTTCTTTTCACAATGCGGTGGCTGTTGGAAATGCATTCCTCGGACAGTGCCACGCTGCTGCGTCAAAGTCCGATTGATTTGAACGATTGAAGAGCCGTCCAGCAATTCGCCGAGGTCTGCGTCGCAGTGCATTCGCTCCAAGAAACCACGGTGATCGCCGATCGGCTGTCGCTCAAGAACAATCAAGTCCTTGAGTGGCGTGGTTTGAATCTGAAAGCGATTGGTCATGAGTTTCCGGCGGTCCATCCTGGATGATTCACCAAGAGTCACGACGGACATGTCGATCGTTCCGCCTGCGAATGCCATGTGGCGGCGCGGGAAAGGGGGTCGATCATCAACTGATCGATCCGCATGTCCTGCGGAGGGTGAATTTGCCGCTCAAGGTAACGGTTTTGCGTGCCAGTTCAATCATGCTGACACCAAGAGGGAGCCGCTCAGGCCATGCCGGTGAAGAGGTGGCGTTTGATGGCGGCGGCTCTTGGGGTGAGTTGGTCGGTGGCTTGCGTTTGGGATTTTGCAGAAGCCGGTGGGGTGCGATCGGATTGGTCGAAGTCGATCAACTCCAACTCGCCGTTTCCGTATTCGACCATCGCGGTGGCGTTTTCGACCCAGTCGCCCAGGTTGAAGTACAGCGGTCGTTTGGCGTCGGGATTGTCCGATGTCGGACTGAGGCGTCGCACGGTCGGAATGTGGATGTGACCGCAAACGATTGCGTCGCAGTCGTTTTCGCAAGCGTGTTGGCGAACCTTTGATTTGAATCCGCTGACCCACTGCACGATTCGTTTGGTGGTTTGCTTCAAATAGCGACTGATTCGGCGGGGCTTCATCCGAAGCAGCTTCAACACACGATTGATTGCCCGATCAGCGGTCAGCAGCATTGTGTAAAGGAAGGTGCCAATCAGTGAGAGCCAGTGGGCCTTCCGCTCGACCTTGTCAAATTGGTCACCGTGAAGCACCACCACTCGGCGGCCGTCAACGGTTTCGTGGACGAATTGCTCACCGACGGTCACGTCGTCTGATTCGGCGGTTTCGGGCCAATCGACGTGCCGTAGGTAATCGTCGTGGTTCCCGGGTGTGTAGTGAATCGACGTTCCTTCGGCAGCCAATTCAGCCAGTCGGTTCAGCAACCGGTCGTAGATCGGCGGCCAATACGGCTGCATGTGCAGCACGCGAGCGTCGATGAAATCGCCGACGAGATACAAGTGTTCAGGCGAATGGCTGTTGAGAAAGTTCAGCAGACGGTCGACTTGGGCGTGTCGCAGACCGAGGTGGACGTCACTGATGAAAATCGAGCGAACCGTCCGTGTTGCTGAGCGATCTTCCGCTGAGTTCGCAGGCGCGGCTGCCGCGCTGGATCGCGCAAAAGGTCCCGTTCGCCGGCGGCGAGGGGGCATGACGGTGGACGATTGGTTGGGCAAAAAAGTGATCAACAGGGTGGTCCATCGGGCCAAACGAAGGTCAACGTGTTCCTCGTCAGGATAACCACTGATGTCAAAAGTCGAGTCCCAATGATTCGAAAGAAGAAATCAATTCACGAAAAAATCATTCGTTGCTTCCCGCACCTGGCCGTTTCGAGTCGTTCTTTTCGTTCCCGAAAGCCCGTGAGCGACGCTATGGGCAGCTTACCTACGACAATCCGCAGTTTGCCGGACCTATCAGGCTGGCGTGACGGTTTGATCGCATTTGCGAAAACGCGGGATCGGCTATGGGGGACACTTTCGCGACAGATGGTCGCAGTTGAGTGGAACCAATCCCGCGGCTCTCTAGGCTGAACTGTCCCAAAGGCGTAAACTTCGAGGGTTGAGCCGATTCAACCGGTGGGGAGGACGCTTCAGCGTGTTGCCTGAGACGGTGAATCACGGTTCTCAGATTGGCCAGTTTCCACCTCAAGAAGACCTGGACCCACGTGTCTGAACTCACTCGTTCGCAATCGTTTTTCCTGCGTCACGAATTTGCCATTCGACGACTGCACTCGCTGACCGGGATCGTGCCGCTGGGCTTGTACATGGTCATTCACTTGACCACCAACGCCAGCCTGCTCAACGGGACGGAAACGTTCCAGCGGGCGGTATTCATGATTCACAGCCTGGGGAATTTGCTCCCCGTGGTGGAATGGGGCGGGATCTTCGCTCCGTTGCTGTTCCACGCCATTTTGGGCGTTTGGATCATCCGAACGGGCAAATCGAACCTGGGAAACTATCAGTTCACGGGCAACCGACGTTATGTCTGGCAGCGCTGGACCGGTTTAATTGCTCTGGTGTTCTTGATGAGCCATGTGTTGCACCTTCACGGTTGGTTCCATGCCGGATTCTGGTTGGCCATTGTGGAGCCGCTCGGGTTCGCGAGTTTCCACCCTTACAACGCCGCGTCCTCTTTGGGCGAAGCGATGCAGGGTTACGTCTGGCCGGCGTTTTACTTGGCTGGTGTCCTGGCGACGGTTTATCACTTGGCCAATGGCATTTGGACCGCAGGAATCACCTGGGGATTTTGGGTTTCGCCACAGGCTCAACAACGTGCCACCAAGGTTTGCACGGTTTTCGGTGTGATTTTGGCAGTGGTTGGAACTGCGGCTTGGTGGGGTGCGGTTCGCATGGACGCCGATGACATTGCTCAGGCACAAGCCGATGAGGCGATCATGTACGAAGCGGCCAAGGAAACTGGATTGGCCTACGACATGCCAGAAAAACGAACCCCCGTCGAAGACGCCGATGCCGAAGCCGCGAGTGCATCGGATTCGAGCGAAGACGCGATCACCGAATAAGTTTGCAACCACCCATTTTGATTCTCTGAAGGAAACGTTCCATGGCACAATCCAACTCGCCCACCCGCGTGGTTGTCGTTGGGGGTGGTTTGGCCGGTTTGGCGTCGACAATGAAGTTGACCGAGCTGGGCGCCCAAGTCGACTTGATCAGTTTGACACCCGTCAAACGTTCGCACAGCGTGTGCGCGCAGGGCGGCATCAACAGCTGCAACGACGCGACTCGGCAACTGGGCGACGATGAGTGGAAGCACCTCGACGACACGGTCTACGGTGGTGACTTTTTGAATCACCAGCCGCCCGTCAAAGAGATGGCATATTGGGCACCCAAGGTCATCGAGTTGATGGACCGTTTGGGCGTGCCGTTCAACCGCACAGGCGAAGGTTTCATCGATCGTCGACGATTCGGCGGAACACTTTACAAACGAACCGCATTCGCGGGAGCGACGACGGGGCAACAGTTGTTGTACGCCTTGGACGAACAAGTCCGTCGCCAAGAAGCAGAAGGCAACGTCCGCAAATTTGAATTCTGGGATTTCCTCGGACCCATCCAAGATGAAACTGGTCGTTGCCGCGGCGTGGTCGCTCAAGACATGGTGTCGATGGAAATCAAAGCTTTCCCAGCCGACGCGGTTGTGGTCGCCACCGGCGGATGCGGCCTGATCTACGGCCGTAGCACGATGAGCGTGTTCTGCACGGGCAGCGCAGCAAGTCGTTGTTTCCAAGTCGGAGCCAAGTATGCCAACGCGGAATTCATTCAGGTTCACCCAACGGCGATTCCAGGTGCTGACAAGCTGCGTTTGATGAGCGAATCGGCTCGTGGTGAAGGCGGACGCGTTTGGGTTCCACGCACGCCTCAGGATTCTCGCGGTCCTCGCGACATTCCCGAAGCGGATCGCTACTACTTCTTGGAAGAACGCTATCCCGAGTACGGGAACCTCGTCCCTCGCGACATTGCGACCCGTGAAATCTTTGACATCTGCGTCAACGAAGGGCTCAGCGTCGAAGACGATCGCATGTGCGTGTACCTCGATCTGACGCACATCCCGCGTCACGAGCTGGATCGCAAGCTCGGGGGCATCTTGGAAATCTACGAGAAGTTCCAAGGCGTCGACCCACGCGACGAACCCATGAAGATTTTCCCGGCTGTTCACTACAGCATGGGCGGTTTGTGGGCGGATTACGTCAAGGGCGAAGACGGCGGTTTGGAAGCGGGGGCACCTCGCAACCACATGACCAGCATCGATGGTTTGTACGCAATCGGTGAGTGCGACTACCACTATCACGGCGCAAACCGTTTGGGTGCAAACTCGTTGTTGTCGTGCATCTTCACCGGGTTGTTCACCGGTTCGTCGATCATGAACTACTCGGCGTCGCAGAAATCCGGCGCGGACGACGTGCCTCAATCGTTGCTTGATTCCGCGGTGAAGGCCGAACAAGATCGCCACGATCATCTGCTCAATGGCAACGCGGGAAGCGATGAGAATCCTTACCTGATTCACCAAGAGTTGGGCGATTTGATGACTCGCGTCGCGACCGTGGTTCGTCGCAACGACCAGTTGGAAGAAGCCATCAAAAAGGTCGACGAACTGCACGAACGAGCGATGAAGGTTTCGCTTGCCGATACCGGATCGTGGACCAACCAAAACGTGATTTTCGCGAAATCGCTGCAGGACATGTTCCCGCTGGCGAAGGCGTTGCTGAAAGGGGCTTTGCAGCGTGACGAATGCCGCGGGGCTCACTTCAAGCCGGACTTTAAAAAGCCATCGCTGACGTCCGAAGATCCCGTTGAACGCCGTCGTCAAGCGGAAGCTTGGTGCGACGAGTTCGAGGCCAACAACGAGAAGTACCTCAAGAGCACCGTTGCAACCTGGAATGCCAGCACCAATCAGCCCGATCTTGCGTACGAAGATGTTGACACGACACTGATTCCACCACGCCCGCGTTTGTACGGATTGGTTGGTGCCGAGGCGATCGAAGAAGTCTGGAACGAACGAGCCGCGAAAAAGTTGGCTCAGTCGAAATCAGGGTCCGGGTTGGTGGGAGCCAACTGAGTTCTTGTTTGTAGCCAGTCGCTTTCGACCGATCGCTTTGTCCACCGCACCGCCACTCAACCACCTTTTGAATTCTTGATCCGATGATTGCTCTCGACCCTTCGACGAAGAAACGACCCGAGTTCATCAACGTTCGTGTGCGCCGTCAGGACGCTCCCGGAGAAGCTCCGTACTGGGAACTGCACAAGATCAAGTATGAGCCGGAAATGAACGTGATCAGCGTTCTGCAGCGGATCGCAGCTCAGTCGACCAACCGCGACGGAAAGAAGGTCACTCCGGTCGCTTGGGATTGTGGTTGCTTGGAAGAGGTTTGTGGTTCATGCACGATGGTTATCAACGGCCGAGTTCGTCAAAGCTGCAGTGCGTTGGTTGATCGTCTTCTCGCGGACAATCCCGACGAAGTCGTTCTGGAGCCGATGAGCAAATTCCCCGTGGTTCGCGACTTGGTTGTCGATCGTGCTCGGTTGTTTCAAGGGCTGGAACGAGTCAAAGCCTGGGTGCCTGTCGACAGCTATTACAACATGGGGTCCGGCGAGCGGATTCTGCGAGAGGACCAAGAACGCAACTACCCGCTCAGCCAATGCATGAGCTGTGGTTGCTGCTTGGAAGCATGTCCGCAATACACCAAGATTGAATTGACGCAGAAGCCAGGCGAAACGGACCAGGAGTTCGAGGCTCGGAAGCAGGCGGCCCACTCCGAAGCGTTTGTTGGGCCGCACGCGATCTCGCAGGCAATGCTGTTCAACAACCATCCCACCGGGAAATCATTGGCTGGCGAACGTTTGGATGCGTTGGAAGGACCTGGCGGTTTAGCATCGTGTGGGAACGCTCAGAACTGCGTCGCAGTTTGCCCGAAGGAAATTCCGCTGACCACGTCCATCGCACGAGCCGGGCGAGCAACGACGCTGCACGCGATTAAGAAGTGGTTTGACAAGTAATTGCGTTGGCTGCGGTTTCGTTGGCTGCAATATCTCTGGGCCGCCCCGAACACCCTGATCGGAATCACGATCGGATTGTTGTTGGGCGGACGCATCGTCTGGGTTTCGGGCGTAGCTGAAATCCACGGACGCTGGATTGCCCGAGGGCTGCGATCGATGCCTGTTCCCGCCGCGGCCATGACGCTCGGCCACGTTGTGCTGGGTTGCACGCCCGCCGATTTAGATCGAACTCGGCTGCATGAACGAGTTCACGTGCAGCAGTACGAACGGTGGGGCCCCTTCTTCTTGCCCGCTTATCTCGGTGCTTCGTTGGTGTTGAAGCTGATGGGTCGCGACGCGTATCGCGGCAACCCCTTCGAGATCGAAGCTTACGCAGTGGATGACCCGTCAAAGCGAAGCTTCTGATGCATCCCGCAACACGATTTCTGGGTTAGTACACCCGTACGATGGACTTCCAAGTCCGTCGATGGCAGCGTTCTTGACCGACTTGGAGGTCGGTCGCACGGCCAACTAGAACCTGAGTGTTCAGTCTTCAGGGCTTCGACGTGTCCGGTGTGATATCGAGGCTCCAATTGTGGAGCAGTCCGAACCGTTCGCTGCGTGTTCCGACGATGACCAATTGCCAAGTTCCTTGAACGTTCTTACCGTTGAAGGAGCTGAGGCTGGGTTGGTTCTTCAGGCGGCCCTCCGGAATGAAGGTGCCTTCGAACGGTGGGCGAGCCTTGGTAATCGGGTAGCGTGCATCGTCGTCGAAACGTGTTCGGTCGAAGTGATCATCATGCCCGCCGACTCCGGTGAACAATTCGATCTTTGTCTCGTCAGGGCCGACCAGGTAAGCATCCAGTGCTTCGTCGTGCGTGTGCGTGATCGAAAGCTGAACGTTCACGTCGGCGATCACATACTCTTCTTCGATGAAAATCTCTGAAACGATCGTCTTGCGAGGTGGCAAGGCGGAGGCGGTTTCGTTGCGGTAGTTGCCGCCCATCAGCGAGGTTGATCCTGCCAGTTCGCTCTTGGTGAGCAGTCCATCGGCGTTCTGATCGTACGATTCGAACTCGGCCAAAAGCTCTGATGTCCATTCGGACGTGAATTCGGGCATCGAGATCTGTTGGTCGCCATCTGCGTCACGCTCGAAGAACCAAGGCGGCAACCCTTCCGCGTCTTGATCTTCGCGTTCTTGAACTTCGAGAAGATGGTCGTTGAGCTCGTCACGAGAGATTTCGCCATCGCGATCGAGGTCGATGCGGCCGAACGGGATCCCCATCGCAACGGTTTCGCTGGCTTCCAGTCGCCCGTTGCGGTTGGTGTCAAATCGTTCCATGACGGTGGACGCGAGGTAATATCGACGATCGCGACGCCACGAGCGTGAATCGTCTTCGCGTCCAGAACGTTCCAGTTCGCGAACCTCGCTGCCAACCCTCCGGCGTTTCCGAATCAACTCGCCTGAGGCATCGGAAAGCAGACGTCGGCGAGCGTATCGCTGGGCCAATTCAATGGTGCTCAGCCGGTTGTCTTTGTCGTAGTCTTCTTCAAATGGATCCCGGAATTTCCAGTCGGCTCGTTCCACTTCACGCCGATCGAGAAATCCGTCCCGATTGCGATCGCTGCGTGAGAGAGTGCGTTCGGCTTGGCGGTAGTCATCGGCAGTGTATTGGAACTTCATCTCGCCCAAGCCGAACTCGGGAACCATGGGGTCATCATCGAGAGCGCCAAAGGGACGCACGGTGATGTTGGTTTCGGGATCGACCTCTCGGCCGGAAACCCCGTTCTGCAAAGCGTGATAGATGCGTACCGCTTCTTGCCAACGTTCGACCGAGTTGTCTCGGTTCAGATCCATCCGCCGTGCTTCGGCGACTCGTTCCAAATAAGGACGTGAGAGCGCCGTGATTTCTTCGGGTTCGATGTCACCATCTTGATCGCGGTCGAGTCGTTCCAGCGATTCGCGAAGACCGGATTGTGCTTGGGCGACGTTGCCATCAGAGATCACAGCGCCGGTCACCATTGCCAGCGAAACAGGCAATGCGACTCGAGAAACGGTGCGACGCAGTGTCGGAATGAACTGCGAAAACAGGTTGGCGTTCCATTGAGATCGCATCATCGACCTCCTCGGTCTCGCGAACGATCGCGGGAAGAAGTGGTCGGACGGCGACTGGTCGTTGTTGAGGCGCCGAGCACTTGTTGAAGCACTTCGCCCATGACTTCATCGCTGCTGGGGATGATGACTTCGACCGCTTGTTCGCCGCGTGAATCGATTGTTTGAACAAGCGTTTCCACTTCGGCAAACAATTGTGGAGGAGCGGTGATGATCAACGAGTTGCTGGCCTCGTGAACGGCCACTGTCATCTTGGGTTCCAAGTCGCGAGCGGCTTGAGAAGCTGACTTCTTTGGTGGGTTTTTCGAGTTGCCGCGATTGTCTCCATTGCGAGCTGCGTCGCGTGCGTCGGAATCGTTGCCACCACCGGCGGCCGCGTTGGCTTTGCCGGCTCCTTCTGCCATGCGTCCGGCGTAGGCGGCCTGGACAGCTTCGGCGACGTCCGCGGCACGGGTGTGTTTCAGCTCAATGACTTGCGAGGTGCCATAGGTTTGCACGGTCGTGATGCTGCGGTCTTTATCGATGATCTTCAGGTAGTTTTCGATCAAGTCGACGTCGTCCGAGGATCCCTGCGCGATCAATCGATTCAATCGCGAATCGGAAACGATCGTGATCGAACCGAACAGCAACGTCATGGTTCCGTCGCGAGTGGTCAGGAAGCTTCCCAGGTAACTGCCGGAAGAAACCGAGGTCATCGTTCCGTTGATCAAGGTTCCGGCTTCGCCTTCTTTGGCTGCTTCACCGCCCTCAAGCAATTCCGCCAGCATTCGCAACGCGTCGTCGGGCCGAATGTGTTTCAGGTAGAACGCGATCGGTGGTGACGACGTTGGTTGCATCGATGTGCCGAGCGATCGCAAATGCTGTTCGAACTCATCGAGTGCCGAGGTGTCTTCGGATTGAAGGATCAGTCCACGTTCGGTGATTTGGCAAGTGATGGGCTCGGATCGCGAACGTGTGACCGCTGTTAGCAACCGTGCTTCGGTGGGTTCGTCGGTCAAACTTCGTTTACTGGTGAGTTCGAGAGCCTCGTGGTTGTCGCCGGGATCAGAGCTCTCAGTGGCGTCCGCTTCGTCTTCGTTCGGAACTCGCTCGAGCACGTTGGGCGTGCCTGATTCGTGACCGGGGTAAAGAATCACGGGGTTGGTTGACTGCCAGAACTTAGCGCCGGTTTCCAGCAAACGCACCGCATTTTTGCCTTTGAACGGAAGCACGCGAAGTTGATCAGCTTCGCTGGCAATGCCACCTTCTTCGAGTCCCTCGACAATGGCTTTGATTTGGTCGATCCGATGACGTTTGCCTCGAACAAAGAGGCGACGGTTGCCGGGATCAGCGTCGATGCGAGGGGTGTCCGGGTCGATGTCATCCGGGTCGGCGTACTCGTCGGGCAGGTCCAGCATTTGGTCGATCAAGCTGATTGCGTACGACGGGTCAACGGATTTCAGTTGGATGACTTCGAACTCGTCGTCGGCGGCTTGAAGTTCCTGGACCGTTTGGCTGATTTCCGCTTGGGTATCCGCTGAGGCCAGTGCCACGATCGTGCCCGCATCGTCGTCCATCGAAAGACGAACGGTTTTGCCGGACAGCAAGGTTTGCAGGACGTTGTAAACGGTTCGCACGTTGCCGCCGGGAACCATGTAAGACCGAAGCTGCATTGGCTCGTTCGAGCTGGCTTTGGCGGAGTCGGGTTGGTCGACCGCCTTGACCAAGCCTTCCAGCAATTTCACTTTGTCTTCGATGCCGGTGACGAAGATGCTGTTGCCACCCAGGTCAGCCGACAAGCTGACGTCGATGCCGATCATTTCATCGGTGGCCAGTCCCAAGTGCGGGCGAGCAACGGTCAGGACGTCGTCAGCAGTGACGTGTTGCAGTTGAAACGACTGAACGATCGTGCCGTTGTCCATTTCGTCCATCTTGAACGCGGACAGAACCCGCTGAACGCTTCTCAGTTTTGCAACGGAATCGGTGACGATCAGTTGGTTGGTTTTGTTGAGGACCGTGGGGTTGGTCATCAGGTTCAACGCTGCCAGCTCTTGGACGGCATCGTCACCATCGATCTCGCCCAAGGAGAAGATGCATTTGACAACGTCGTGAGGTTTTCGGTCAGCGAGTTGTTCCGCGTCAATGAACTCGGCCAGTGTTTCCAGTTGCTGCACGCCACGAGGATCGGTCAGGTCGATGACCGAAAGTAAGCGACCGCTGCGGACCAGTGTGAAGCCTTCGGAGATCAAGAACAGATTGACTCGGTCGATCGCTTCTTGGACGGTGAACTCACTGTTATCGGTGTAGGTGAAACTACCGGACGGCAACTCGCTGATGTGCAACGCCAAGTCGGCTTCATCGGCCAACCACTGAATGACTTCTCGCCATGGCACCCCGTTGAATGAGAACCGCAATGTCTCCGGAGTTTGTGAGGCGACCGGTGCAACCGATGCTGGTTCCGCAACGGTAGGCAATGGTGCGGCGGGACTCTCAGTCGCGACTGCCGGCGCGGACTCGGCCGTGTCGTCAGCAAAGCATTGGCTCGATATGGAAGTGCCACTGCCGATCGACATTCCACCGAGAATCGCGATCACGAGAGAAGCACGAACGCGACGTTTGCGTTGGCCGGCGACTCGACCGTGAGCTTTCGTCTCTTGACCAACGGTCGCGGTGCAAGTTGATGGGCAGCCATCCAAAGCGACCCATCGCTTTGGGAAGTTCAATGCATTGTTCATAAGGCTGGAAGCTCGGTGGCGGTCAAACCAACGGCTTTGATTCGGTGGGAGGTGGGGGCGATCAATGATTTTGCCGAGAAGGGCGATCGCCGGGGGGACTTGTAGAGTACTGAATTGTCGAATGAAGTCAATGTTTTTCGGGGTTTTCGGACTGCCGAAGACCGCCGAGATGAGATGGCTGTGTCACTCCCGCGGGGTGGTTCCGCGATGCTGGAGTGACCGTTTGTTCATGCGTTTGGCCAGGGTGCGGCGGATCGCATGCTGGTAAGAGACGCCTGGAGGACGGCCTTCCAAGGCCATCGTACGTCCTGCTGGCAAGCCGAAACGAGGTGGCGAATCTTGCCAGCGGCTCAGACGGACTGAATTTGCCGGATCAGATCGAGAATTGCTTGGGCCTGGTCGATTCCGCCGGCTTGCTTCACGAATTCTGCTCCCGCCTGTAGCGTTTCCATGCTGACAGCATCTGGCGCCGTGGCCATGGGCGGGACAGCAGGTGTGCTGGCTGGAGGAGCGACTTCGGGCGTTGCGACGGCCGGTCGTCGGCGTTTCGCCGGGGCAGCTTTCTTTGCTGCTTTCCGTTTTTCTTGCGAGCGAACGTTCCCGACGTCTTGGTATTTGATGCCGTGTTCTTCCAGTGCAGCGACGATTTCAGTGTTTCGGGCCTCAGGATGAGCCTGGATGTAGCGGCGAATTCGCTCGCTCTTGCTCATCGTCGGCTCGTCGGGCTTCGCTGACTTTTCGGTGCCATTGGCAGAAATTGGAGCGGAGTCGTCCGCGGGTGGTTCGTTGATCAAATCGGGTTGAGTCGTATCCATGAACGTTTGTTGCTGGCGATCTTCGGGCAATTTAGAACGCCCCATTAAAATCGCTCGGTTCGAATTTTGAAACCGTTCATCGGTATATAAGTGGCTTTCCCAGCCAATCCGATTGTCGGTGCCCAATCAAAATGCGGTCACACAGCGGGAAAGATCGCCGCGGCAGCAACGGTGACCACCAATGCGGAAACTCCCAAAGCGGCGCTCATCGGCGAGATCGTCCGCAACGCCTCTTTTTCGGTCATGCCGGTCATTTCCGAAATGATCCAAAACGCACTGTCGGTCATCCACGAGATCGGTTTACTTCCCGCGCCAATTGCCATCGCGAGGTAAACCGGGTGAAAGGGAAGTTCGCCACTGGTGGCGAGCGATTGCAAGATGCTGGCCGATGTGATCATCGCGATGGTCGCGGAACCTTGGATCGTTCGAATCGCAGTCGTGACCAGAAACGCCAGCGGCAACAGCCAAAGACCCGGGAAGCCTTTGGCGATGGAGCCGACCACTTCGGCAATGCCAGCGTGATAAAGCATTTTGCCCATCGCTCCACCCGCCGCAGTGATCAGGATGATCGATCCCGCGGAGGCGATGGCGGCGGACACCACTTTGCGGCGTTGATCGTTGGGGACCCAGCGAATCAATCCAAACGCGACGAGACACCCCAGTCCCAACGCCAGGTTTTTGTCGCCCAAGCGGATGATCCATCCCAGCAATTCCGATTCGGCAACGGCGTCACTTCCGTAAACCGATTTGATCGTCGAACCAAGTGCGATCAAGACCACCGGCAAGGCGATCGGGAACAGGGCGAGCCACAATGGTGGCTTGGGCGGGATTTCTGTCGTGCCGTCACCCGCCGACGCCAATCGCTGGGTTTCGGGGCGGATCTCCTCGCCGTCTTCGTCACGAAGAGGCAAGTCAACGAAGTGGTTGATCACTCTGGCAGCGGCCAACGCGATCACGCTGGTCACGCTTCCAATTCCCAGTCCGGCGATCAGCATCGCGCCGATTTCGACTTCCAAGAACGCCGCGACCTGCAGCGGTCCAGGTGTCGGTGGGATCAACGAGTGCGTGATCGATCCACCGGCCAAAATCGCGAGGATGAACAGCACGTAGTTCTTACCCGTTTTGCGTCGTAGCGACCGGGCCAGGGGCAGCATCAAGTAGAACACGGTGTCGAAGAACACTGGGATTCCCAACACAAACGAGGCCGCCGCCATCGCTTCGGGAGCACGTTCTTCCCCGGTCCAACGAAGCATGGTGTCGACGATTCGCGCCGCGGCACCGGACTGCATCAGCAGTCCGCCGATGACGCTGGCCAACGCGATCACAATTCCAATCGAGCCCGCTGTTGCACCAAACGCATCCGCCACTCGTGCCGATGCACTTTGGTCAACGAAGGCAGCGGCTTCCGCGCTGGTGAATTTGCCATCGGCGACTCGGGCGGATGCGAATGACGACAGCTGAGCCGGTGTGGTCAGCATCGCCACCATCACCGCCGTTGATAGCAACGCCAAAAACGGATGCAGTCGAAATGCGAGGATCGAGACCAGCACCATCGTCACGGCGAGCGCGACCAACCACCAAATCGTCAAGGTTTCTACTCACAGCGTGGGGAAGGGATGTGTGACGCCAGAGTCTACTCCAAGCAGGCACGCCATTGCCCGTCGATCAAACGTTCTTGGGGGACGAAACGCGATTTGTAATTCAAGTGAGGATTCGCGGCGACGTACAAACCCAAGTAGACCCAGGTGCGACCGTTGTCTTTGGCCCACTGAATTTGCTGCAGCACCGCGAACGTGCCCAAGCTGAATTTGGATGCGATCGGATCAAAGTGGGTGTACACCGCGCTGATGCTCTCTCGACCGATGTCCATGATCGAAACGCCGACCAGGTGGTCTTGATGTCGGATCTCCAGTTCAAGCGTTGGCCAACAGGTTGCGATCAAAAACGTTTCGTAGTCGGACGCGCTGATGTCACCATCGTGGGCCAGTCCTCGAACGTTGCGATGGTCGTTGTACAGTCGAACTCGATCCGCATCGACTCGCGGGGTTTGCCATCGCCATGTCAGTTCCCGCTCCGCTTTTTTGAGAACACGACGCAGCGATTTGGTCAGTGTGAAATCCGCCGCTCGCAACCGAGTTGGCTGGCACGCACTGCACTGCGGGCAATTGGTGTGATAGACGAATTGGCTGCTACGACGAAAGCCAGCGGCCAGCAGCGTGTCGGTGTCTTCGCTGCGACGCGGCGGCGTCGGGTAGTACAGCGGCATGCGGGCTGGTTCGCCATCGATGTACGGACAATCGCTGACGGCATCCTGGACCAGCATCAATTGATGACGCAGGGAAGCGGCACTTTCGGGAAATCCATCGTTCGCGGGACTCATGTCATCCAGCGTATCGGATTGCTTCGTTGATGGATAAGGCCGCTGTTTTGTTGCCAATTGGTTTCTCGAATCAAAATTCGGCGGTCGCCAATTCCTGGCTGCGAGCGGTTCCGAGTGCGCCCCAGACACCAAACGGGCTTTCCGGATGTGTGTGTGAGGTAGGCGACTCCGAGTCGGTTTGGTTGGAAGAGTTGTCATCCGCAACGTCAGCCGTTTCAGAAGCGTTCTCAGTCGCCGTCTCATTGGGTTCTGTTGTCAGAACGACCGCGGCGCTTGAGTCACCATGGTCGATCGATTCGGTGATGAACTTGACCGCGCCGTCGGCCATCAACACATGTGCGCCACCTTGATGAAAGCTGCCTGCGGAATGAATGCCCGGGTCGGTCAATTGACTTCCGACGGAACAACTCGGTGAGTTGGGCGGCAAGATGGTGTTGACGGCAGCAATCGCAGCGACGCCGTCGGCCCACCGACCGCCCCGCCCGACGCTGGCTAGTGGGACGGATGATTCGTAGAAGTTTGGGCGATCAACGTCCAACGTTTCTTTGCACCGACTGGGTGACTTGAGGATTCTCAGTGTCTGTTGGATCGCCGTTTGACCGATCACATGACCATCACCGAGGTCGTTGCCGATTTCACACATCGCGATGGTGTTGGACAAGCCATCGACGATCGTTCGGAACTTTGAAACATGCGTTCCGGCAAAGATGCCTCGTACGTTTTGTGTCGACGTGTGTTCGACATTCAACTGGTCGACTTGGTCACCGACGCAGAAGGCATAGCTTGTCAATCCAAATGGTCCGGGTGACGCTGCCGAAGAAGGACACTGCAATGTCTGAATCTGTGTGGTCCAAGGTTCGTAGGTTTCGATCCAGGGAGCCGGGCCCATGGGTGGGTACGACGATCCGTTGAACTCAGCGGGGTTGGAAATTGTGTTCCATAACTCGGGTTGCTCGATGAACGGGAACAATGCCACCAGGCCGTTGAGCCGGCGTGAGTTGCCGTCTCGCTCGGAAGGACCTTGCCGGGTTCCTCCTTGGGCAGGTGGGAAATGTTTGTGGGCGGAGTGATAGTTGTGCAGCGCGAGCCCGATCTGCTTGAAGTTGTAGCTGCAACTCATTCTTCGGGCGGCTTCGCCGGTCGTGCGCATCGCAGGCATCAACAACCCAACCAAGACACCGAGGATGATAATGACCACTAAAAGTTCAAGCAGTGTGAAGGCGTGACGTCTTGGTTTCGCGGTGTGCAGCGTCATGACATTTTCTCCCGACTTCGAAAAGGAACCATGGGACCAACCAACTGGTCCAGGCGATAAGACGGTGTGCAAAATCCGTTTCGGTACCCGTGACGATCGTGAACCCCACCACCACTCGAAGCAGCAAGGGTGAACACAGCAACAAGAAGCAACGAGTTGCCCAAAGACGATGTTGGGTCATTCGCCCAACCATCGCACTGCGGATGGCCATTGCCATCGTGACCGCTGTTGCCAATGACAACAGCGTGAAGGCTGCTTCAGCGGTTGGACCGGCCATGGCGTACTGAGCCATCACCAAACCGCTGGGGAACAGAAAAAACAGAACCACTGCGGCTTGCACTCGGCCGATAACACGGTGCCACGGTGGAATGCGTTTCCGCCGAGATCCGCTGAAGAACAACGCCGCACCTTGAACCAATGCAATTGGTCCGGCAACAATGTGGACGTAGAACGCGAACCGATACCAACCGTGGAAGTGACCTCGATGTGCGGACAAAAACACGGAGTCTTGCAGGTCGGCGGGAAAGTAACCGCGGTATGGAATCAGCAACTGAACCAAAACACTCACGCCGAGCACGATGGTCATGGCGGTTGCCACTCGCAGTAGTCGGTTCAGTCTCGCTCGATCAAGATTTGCGAACGCATCTCGATCGGAATTTTTGAAGAGTGAATGCTCGGAAGCCATCGGTTATCCTCCGGCTTGAGTCTAACCGCTCTGGAATCACCGCACCAAATGGATTGCAGCATGAATGAACCGCAAGCTTCCGAATCGACCCAGCAAACCCCGGGGAATTCATCCCAAGATGAAACTGGGGCCCAGTGGAATCAGTGTTCACCCGCGAATGCGACGGAGGGAGTTTGTCCCGTTTGTTTGGGGCGAACCTTGATTGAAATTCGCGGCAAGTTGCAGTGTGAACGCTGTCACACCATTTGCGAAACGTGCTGCGAAGGCGGCCGCATCTAAACGTTGCGAGGATGCCAGGCATCGAGTGGACAATGCGCCTAAGCAGTTAGGCAGAAATGATCGGGTTTGATCCCGTTGGCTGTTTGGCCACGGTTCCCGCGCACAACCGGGGCTAACACAAAACGGCTGATATCCCCGAAGACACTTGCGTACCTGCTCAGCGAGGTTGGCGGATGAAGTGCCGGACCGGAACTTCCGCGACTCGTTCGGCGGGACTGCTTTCGGTTGAGTGCGGAACGTTCGTTTCGTCGGACGGTTGCCGGATGAAACTTCGGGTTGAGTGTGTCAACGAATCCGTCGCCAAAGGTGTCGGCCGAAGCAGCGGGCCGGCTGAATCGATTGAAGAGTCCGATTGATCGTCCGGATAAGGTGGCAGGAGTTCTTCGAGCGGCAACGCGTCATCTGGCTCGGTCACTTCCAGAGACGAGTCGAGCAGATCACTTGGGCTAGGCAGCAAGTCTTCAGGCGAGCCGTTCTTTGGATTCGCAGGTGGAAGCAATTGCTGTGTCTTTTGTTTCAACAGTTCGTTGACTTTGTGTTCGTCGAGCAAGCGTCTTTGTTCGCTTCCGACGGGTGGGCCACCAAACGTTTGACGCGGTTCGATTTCTTCTGGATCGATCAAGTACTTCTGGTATTTCTTTTCCAGTCGCTGGTGTTCTTGATAGTCGCGAAAGCGTTGTATCTCTTCTTCGGTCAATTGATGCTTGGGAAGCAGGTCGCTTTCGGCGGACGCGTCGCTGGTCGCTTCGGCGTCTTCGGACGTTGGATCGAGTTGCGACGATGCGAGAGGATCCTCACCGGCCAAGACCGAGAACCCATGATGAGTGAAGTCATCGATGTGGTTGGAGTGCAGTTCGAATCGAGGTGACTTGGTTTGGGGATAGTGACCTTCGATCGATTCGTGATCCAGGATCGCGTCGACCGGATGAGCGCCAACTTCGGCGGCAGCTGCTTGGAAGCTGACTTCGCGAGCGTACTCGTCAAACCGATCGTAAAACGTTGGTCGAGAGGTCGCTGGTAGCAAGGTCGGACGCAACCTGCTGAAGCCGTCGCGATGGACGCTTGCCAGTGACGAGTTGGACTGGCAGGTTCCCTGACAGGTTGAGGATTGGCAGGTGCGGCACCCCATCACTTTGTCACCCAAGTTGCCAGTGCGGGCTGGGTACGAGCGAGGTGGCAGGTTGGCCATCGGCCGCATGCCGCTGCTGTGACACGTGTGGTATCCGTCGCCCCAACTGCAGCCACAAAAGCGTCCGACCCGCTCAACCATTTCGGGGAATCCAGCCGAACTGGTTCCGGTCCAACCTGGGCCGATCGATAACATGGTGCACCCGAGCGCGACGGCGAAGGTCCAACGATGTCGAAGCATGCGATCCACGCGATGGACTGCAAAAGCGGTCGTGCACGTGGCGGTTGCTTCGTGGGCGTTGGAGGCGGACGCGTCAGTGGGTTTTGAAAACCATGTCATGAAATAGGCTCAAGCGATGGCGGCGGGTCGAGACGCTAGGTCGCCAAAGCGATGCCATGCGATCACGTCGAAGCGACGTCCCTCCCAGCGATCGGCACGAGCCACCCGATCGCTTCATCCGCCAGAACAGTCGCAAGTGAATTTTGCGTCTGTTTGGTGGGTCGGAACGGTTAGCGAACTTAAGAGGTTGAGCCTCAGTTTTGTTCGTGACGGCAAAGGAAGCGAAAGCGTTCAGAACTGCAAGCTCCCATCGCCGTTAGTCATTGGTGAGCTGGTGCATGGAACGCAGTTGCAAATGTTTTGACGTCGGCTGAGGAGTCATCACGGCCAGCTTTCGGTGTGGTTGAGCAGGCGGTTGCTCAACCCGTGCGTTCAAACTGAGTGCGATTGGATTCCCTGTGTAAAATCACATGAAAAATTTAACAATAAGACATGTTGTCAATTGACGGCAGGCTAGGCTATTGGCAGTATCTGACCCGTCATTCGTGTTTTGCGGTGAATGGAGGATGTGGTTCGAGTGCTGCGTACTAGGCCTCTTCATTTCCCGAGAGCTCACAATTATCTCCCTCGTTTGAAGGTAATAAATATGTCCATGGGAAAAATCGTCTATGCGGCCGCCTTGGTCGCGTTCTGCTGCTTTTTGTCGCCTGGTTGCGGCGGTGGTGCTGAGAACTCGGTGGCGGCTCCACCCGAGAAGGTCCCGACCGCGGAGGAGTTGGCTGCTTCCTACGACGCTCAAGCCAAGGACTACCAACAGCAACAGCGAGAGATGCAGCAACGGGACTCCAGTCGTTGATTTACCCGGGAGCAGCTGCGACGCGAGTCGCGATGCTCCTGATTCTTTTCTGTTTTTGGAAGCTTTTCTGAGAGGTTCGTATGAATTCAAACTTTGCCCGCCGTAGCCGCACAGGCTTTACTTTGGTGGAGCTCCTGGTCGTGATCGCGATCATCGGTGTTCTTGTTGGTTTGCTGTTGCCGGCTGTTCAAGCAGCCCGGGAAGCAGCACGCCGTATGAGTTGCAGCAATAATTTCAAGCAAATCGGCTTGGGCCTGCACAATTATCATTCCGCGTTTGCTCAGTTTCCTCAGCAGATGGGCGGCACGTATTGCTGCACCGGTGCGGGGGCCCAAGGCGACAATTCGTATTTGCTGAGTTGGTTGGTTGGTATCCTGCCGCAAATCGAGCAGCAAGGATTGTGGGAGCAAATCAGCAACCCGCTCGCTCTAAATGGTGACGGTAGTGCCAAGACTCCTCCCTACCAAGCGATGGGACCCGTGCCATGGGATACCAATTACACCCCATGGCGAACGACCGTCGGAACGTTCCGTTGTCCCAGCGACCCAACCATCGGAACGGCGGGGCAGACGGGATTGAACAACTACTCCGCATGTGTTGGCGACTCGATTCAAACAACTCACACCGGCGGCATCAACAACGATGGCACGGTGGCGGATGCCGGAGCCAAGTCACGCCAACGCGGCGTTTTCGAGAGCCACTTCTCAACTCGATTCCGTGACATTTTGGACGGTACCTCCAACACGATCGCTTGCGGTGAAATCGTCACCGATGCGGGGAACTTGGAAATCAATTCGCAGCCCAAAATGAATCAGCGGGATCCGTTCTTCTTCGATCCCGAGTTGTGCTATCGAGACAACGTTGACCCAGCGCGTCCTCAGTTTTGGCTCGACGCCAATGAAACAGGCGGAGCTGATCAACGTCGTGGCAAACGTTGGGCGGATGGCCGTCCAATGTTCACGAGTGTGAACACAGTGCGTCCGCCTAACAAAGAAAGCTGTTTATGGGGTGGGGATGGTTCCGACGGGACCTACACCATGGGAAGTCGCCACCAAGGCGGGTGCCACATTCTGATGGCCGATGGTGCGGTGAAATTCATCACCGACAGCATCGAGGCTGGTAACCAAAACCGCGCGACGCTTCCAAAAGCGGGGCAGCCCGGCGAAAAGAGTCCCTACGGATTATGGGGTGCGTTGGGTACCAAAGCAGGAAAAGAAACGGAGTCGCTCGAATAGAGCTGACTTTGGTCTTCTGCGTTTGCAACGAATGAATGTTGCTCGGGTCAACTGCCCGAGCAACATTTTGTTTTGGATTGGGGCCAACGGTGATGAGACCGATGATGTATCGAATGATCGTGGGTCACAACGTTGCGGCACGGATCCTATTTCTGTCCACGTTCGAGGCAGAGCGGGCAAATCGGCGTCGCTTGATCCCGATGTTGCTGCTCTTCGGAATAGTGGCTCAGTCAGGGTGCGGCTCCCGTGACTCGGTAGACCGATCGGCTTCGGCCGATGGTCCGATCGCAACAAAAAGCGATGCAATGAGCGATGAGGTGCTGCAACTCGCAGCGGTGGCTCAGCCTTTGGAGGCGGAACAGCTCTCGCCTGACGAGCTTGAGGAGCGAGTCGGCGATTTAGTTCATCAGAGCCGGTTCACCGAAGCAGAAAAACTGAATCGGTCGCTGCTGCTAATGCGTCCTGAATCGCCCACCGCACTTTTCTTGGCCGCGCGGATTGCACATGGGCAACGTGAAATGGACGTTGCCATTTCGTATCTCCAGGCGATTCCACCGGATCATCCCGAGGCTGGATTGCCAGCGTTGGGGCAAATCGCGGACTGGTTGCAGGATGTTGGCCGCCTTGAGGAGGCTGAATCAACTTATCGTGAAATGCATTCCCGGTTTGGTGACTTGGTGCCCGTCCATCGTCGGCTGGCGCATTTACTGAATGCTCAAGGTCGACGCGTCGAAGCGACACGTCATGTCGAGGCGTTGATCCGACTGGGAGATGTCACCGAAAAAGAATTGCTGAGCATGACGACGCTGAGCGTTCCGTATCACGACGACGAACCGTTGTCATTGGCCCTCGTTTCGCGAACCAAGCCAAACCACGAAGCGTTGAGCTCGAAAGACTTGGCGAGAGCCAAGCAATTGCTGGTTCAGGATGAAGCCGATGAAGCTAAACATTTAGTGCGACAACTGCGGGAGGTGTTTCCGGATTCATCAAGCGTTTCTGCTTTCGAAGGACGCGTTTACGAGGCATTGCAGTCCAATGAGGATCTGGAAAAGTGGTTCGCAACACTGCCAAAGTCGATCAAGCAGGAAGCTGAGTACTGGGCTGCAATCGGGCAATGGTCGTTGCGCATGAAGCACCCCACCGCAGCCATTCGAGCTTTCGGCGAAGCGGTCCAGATCGATCCCACCGATCGAGTCGCTTACCTCCGAATGGCCGAGGCTTTGGCAATGGTTGGTGAGTTCGAAGCGGCCGAGCGGGTTTTGGAGCGAAAGAAGTGGCTGGATGAGGCTTGGCAAATGGCGATGAACGTTGGTTTGAATCGCGAAAACCGTCGGCAAGATTTAAGAACGCTTGTGGAACAACTTGAAAAACTCGGTCGACATTGGGAAGCAATCTCGTGGCGAACCATTTTGGCGTACGAAGAAGGTCGGCTGTCAGAAGCGATGCCCGAGTTGAAGCATGCGAGGCAACGGCTCATGCAGGAACCTCCGTCTCCGCCCGACTTGTTGTGCGGGATTGAATTGCGACGTTGGCCTCTTCCCAACAGCACGGCAATGTTGGCCGATGCCGCGTCGAACTTGAAAGCGACGAAACGCTCAAGCGATTCGCTCACGGCTTCCATCCCAGTTCGGATGGTGGACGTCGCGGAGAAGCTTGGCGTCAACTTTCAGTTTCGGAATCATCCCAACACCGACCCCAGCCGCCTGCGAATGAGTCAGGTCAACGGTGGTGGCATCGCAGTCGTCGACTTTGATTTGGATGGTTGGCCGGATCTGTATTTCTGTGACGCAGGAGGCCCGCCCAACGATCCTGCCGGTTCGGGAGCCAACCAGTTGTTTCGAAATCTGAATGGGCGAACAACGCACAACGTCTCGGTCGCATCGGGAAGCGATGACCGGTCGTACGCACAAGGAGCCACCACCGCCGATCTGAATCAAGATGGGTTTGTTGATTTGGTGATTGCGAACATTGGTGCCAATGTGATCTGCATCAACAACGGCGATGGGACCTTCTCATCTCAAACGATTGAAGGGTCCAATGGCTGGACCAGCAGCATCGTCTGCGGGGACCTGGATGGTGACGCTTTGCCAGAGATGGTCGAGATCAACTACATCGATGACGAAACGGCATTTGAAACGAAATGCTGGGGAGACGGTTTTGATTGTTCACCGCGAATTTTTGCTCCCGCCAAAGATCGCTTTTTGAAGCGGATGACAAACGGCGATTGGCGCGAGTGGCCACGTGTTGGCGCGGGCCTTCAAGAAGCCAACTACGCTTTCGCGGGTATCATCGCGGACTTTGATCGAAAGGCCGGGAACGACTTGTTTCTTTCCAACGATACGACAAACAACCACTTCTGGGTCAGCCAAGCAAGTGGCGATGGAACGTTGGAATTAAAGGAACAAGCCATCCTTCGCGGGTGTGCTTCTGGCGGCAATGCAGAAACGCAAGGTTGCATGGGAATCGCGGGTGGAGATTTTGACCGCGACGGATCGCTGGATTTGTTTGTGACGAATTACTATGAGCAGCCCAACAATCTATTCTTGCAGAGGACGTCTGGCTTCTTTACGGATATGGCGGCGCCATTTGGGCTGTCTGATGGCGGTCGTGAGATGGTTGGGTTTGGAACCCAGGCATCTGACCTGAACCGAGATGGATGGTTGGATTTGATAGTCGTCAATGGGCATGTGTTTGAACCCGCTCAGAACGGCACACCCGATATTCCGTTTCGTATGTTGCCCCAGTTGTTTCGTGGTGGCCCGTCCGGATTTGTGACGCAAGGAGTGTTTGAGTTTGGTGACCCATCGGTCAGTTCCTCATCTTTTTGGCGAACGCCTCGGATTGCAAGAACGCTGGTTCGTTTGGATTTCAATCGAGACGGTCGGCCTGATTTAGTTGCCAACTCGCTGGACGCTCCCATCTCCATTTTGAAAAATTGCACCGAGACCCAAAATTGGTTGCGAGTTGACTTGGTCGGCGCGGCGTCGGAACGCGACGCGGTGGGTGCGGAGGTGATTGCGGTTTGTGGTGACGAGCAATGGCACGCTTGGATGATGGACGGGACCTACATGGGAGCCAATGAGAGAACGGTTGACTTCGGGATCGGCGTACAAGAACAAATCGACCGGTTGCAAATCGAGTGGCCGTCGGGAATGAGACAATCCTTTGAAAACATCCCTGCTAATTCACATTGTTTGATTATTGAGTCGGTGAACGCGATTCATTATTTCGAAGTCGCAAATCACACAGGCGAACATCGCGGCGGTTGAGGCAACTTGGGTTCCGGCAAACTCGCATTGTGCCGGTGATTGCGTGCTTGCAAATTCGCGGCGGTGCCGGTCTCTCGGCAGCGTCCTCTCGGTCGGTTAATTTGGACGCATGATTCATTCTAAATTGATGGTCGCCACGAGCGACTCCGCTGACGGTTCTGGTTCCAACAACGCTGGCTCAAACGTGAATTCCGACGGGGTTCAGGTGATGGCAGGCCTGGCCGATCGAAATGCGAATTTGTTTCGACGCCTGGGAATTGCGCTGGGAGATCCTGCGGCGTGGGTGGGACTGCCTGATGGAAAGAACATCGGCATCGTGCGTGACTTGGAAATGGATCGGACTCGCGCCGCGGGGCAGTTGGATTCCGTTCATTGCCCGGCTGATTTTCCGCCTGTCTCGGGTTCTGCCAGTGGCGATCGCGAAACGGCGTCCGCTCAATCCGTGGCAAGGTTTTTGCAAATTCAATCGATCGATCGGGTCGTTGTCGACCGCGCGTTCCCGCTGATCTACGCCTGGCATTTGGCCGACGCGGGAATCTCCATCGCCTACGACGATGACCTGGGCGTGATCGACCGCCGAGTCAAAACGGACCAAGAGATTGACGCTCTTCGAAAAGCTCAGTCGGTCACCGAAGCTGTCATGCGGCAGATGTGTGAAATGATTGCCACGGCGGATGTCGGTTCCGAAGGTCGGTTGATGCTCGGTGGCGAACCGTTGACCAGCGAACGAGTTCGAACGATGGCCGCCGAAGCGTTCATGAAGCGCGACTACACGATGAGCCATGGTGCAATCGTTGCCACGTTGCCCGATTCGGCCGACTGCCACCATCGAGGCGACGGCGATTTGTACACGGGCCATCCCGTGATCGTCGATCTGTTTCCGCGAGATGAGTCATCACGCTACAACGGCGACTGCACACGAACGGTGGTCCATGGCACGCCCAGCGAGACTGTTCAGAAAATGCACGCGGCGGTGGTTGCTTCGAAGGAGGCCGCCGAGGCGGTTTTGTTCCCCGGGCGAACGGGCGAAGAAGTGCAGTTGGCGGTCGAGAAAGTCTTGGTGGGTCACGGGTACCCGATCTCTCGTGGCGAGCTGACAGATGGCCCTTCGATTCAGCACGGCACCGGTCACGGAATCGGCTTGGAAGTTCACGAGCCGATCTTGCTGGATCACGGCGGAGGCGAAATGCTCGCGGGTGAAGTTTTCACGGTCGAGCCAGGCCTCTATGGTCGCCAAACTGGTGGCGTTCGCATCGAAGACATGTTGGTCGTGACGGTGGACGGTCCTGTTAATCTGAACCAGTTGCCGATGGGACTGGATTGGAATCCAAGCTAACCCTCGCTTTGATTCGGATCGGTACACTTCGTTACTGAAACGACGGCGAGTTCGGTCCCGGCATTGAGGAAACTGAAGCCATGAATGATTCAATGACTTCGATTCCTTCCCGTCGGCACGACCTGGATGCGTTGCGAGGCATCGCGATGTTGCTGGGGATTTTCTTGCATGCGGCAATCGCCTACTCGCCTGATGCGGGGCAAGGGTGGCCGATCCAAGACTCGCAAAGCAGCGATGTGGTTTCGATGTTCATTGCGATGGTGCATGGCTTTCGAATGCCGTTGTTCTTTCTGCTCAGCGGCTTCTTCACGATGATGCTGTTCCGGCGGCGCGGGGCCTCGAAACTGATCGAGCACCGCGTGTTGCGAATCGCAATTCCGTTTGTGATCGGAATGTGCACGATCATTCCCGCGATGTGGAGCGTCGCGGGATACATCCAGGCCCACCCTTCGCCCAACGCCGCCGTTTTTGACGAAACCGATCTGTTGACTCCCGTCGTTCAGGATGACTTGGCGGGCGTGGAGAAAGCCTTGTTGGAGGGCGCCGATGTCAATCAACGGTCCGAGCAAGGTGATTCGCCATTCTTGGTGGCTGCGTTCCTGGGACGCGATGACATTGCCAAGGTGTTGCTGGATCACGACGCGGATCCTGAATTGGGGAACCACAAGGGCGAGCAACCCATCGATGTGATGCGAGCGCCGTGGGGAACAACCGAGTACGTCGCTGGATTGCTGAAAATCGAAGTCGATCGGGACGACGTCGAATCCGGGCGGGAAGAAATCGCCGCGATGATGGGCGTCACGTTGTTTGAGTCACCAGCGGACCAGGCTGCTGACGGAGGCATGAGTGCCGCGAACTGGAGCGGATTGATGTTTCTGTTGTTTGAGTTTCCGGCGACGGGGCACCTGTGGTTTCTCTGGTTCTTGTGCTTCTTGGTGGCTGGGTTCGTGATTGTCATAGCGGTTACGCCGCGATCGCTGAAGTCTCGCTGGAATGCGTCGGCGCTGGCAAGTTCACCTCATTGTTTGCTTTGGTTGATTCCGCTGACGATGTTGACTCAATGGTTCATGCGGCACGAAGGCTTTGGGCCGGCGACATCGGTCGGCTTGCTTCCTCTCCCATCTGTGTTGGCGTACTACGCGTTGTTCTTTGGCTTTGGTGCGATCTACTTTGTCGCGGATGATCGCGAAGGTCGCCTGGGTCGCGGATGGAAGATCAGTTTGCCGTTGTCGCTCACCGTCTTGCTCGCGATCGGATGGATGCTGAAGAGCCAAACGTCGGGCGGCGGATTGTTCGCGTCCGTGTTGGTTCAATCCGCTTATGCTTGGATCGTGTCCTTTGGCATGATGGGGATGTTTCGAAGTGTGTTCGCACATCCCAGTCGCACGCTGCGGTACCTGTCCGATTCGAGCTACTGGTTGTACCTCGCTCACCTTCCCCTGGTGATGTATTTGCAGTACTGGGTACGAGATTGGCAGGTCGCTTGGAGCGTCAAATTCGCGGTCGTCAGTGCGATCTCCTGTGTGGTGCTGTTGATCAGCTACCAAGTTTTCGTTCGCTACACACCGATCGGATGGTTGCTCAACGGCAAACGAAAATCAACCGTGCCAAACGCGAACGAGCCGAGCACGAATGACGTGCCCGGCTCGGAAGTCGTTGCTGCTCAGCTAGTTCGTTAGTGAGACGTTTCCAGGACTTCGCCTTTGTGTTGTCCCATCTGTGAAAGCAAGTCACCAAACCAGTCCACGTTGATGTCGAAAGGTTTGCCGCCAGCGATGCGTTCAAACTCGATCGCGCGAAGTTCGTTGTTTTGGTCTTCGTCTTCGCCAACCACGCCACCGATACCTTGCATGGCACATTCGACGGCCTTCTTGGCACAGCGACCGATCAAGGCGATGTCGTCCGCATTGGCGGCAGCGGCGCGACTGAAGTAACCGCTCTTTTGCACGAGCGTTTTCTCAGCTCCCAGCATGTCAGCGAATTGTTTGCCGAACCATTTGCCAGGGTTCACGGAGTCGAGTTTGTAGTGACCGAAAGCATCTTTGGGGACGCTCTCGCCACGTGATTCCATTTCCTTGACGATGGTGTCCACGCCGGCACCTTCGGAGATGAAGATGTTGACGCAATCGATCTCGTCCATGATTGCCCGCAGACGTTTGGCTTCTTCTTCGAGATCGAAACTCATCTCAGGAACGAACACACCGTGCACGTCGCGACGTTCTTGGCTGAGTCCCATCTCGGGCAAGAAGTTGAGCGTCTGCAATCGTTCGCGATATTTGGCTGCGGTGGCGGCGGTCAACCAACCACAGTTGCGACCCATGACTTCGTGAACAATCAACATGCGTGGGTTGGCGTTGTGTTCGCCGACCACATTTTCAAAGAACTTGGCGCCTTCTTCGGCGGCCGTCCAAGCACCCAAGCTTTGTTTGATGGGGATGACATCGTTGTCGATGGTCTTGGGCAAACCAACGACCGTCAGTTGGTATTCGTGTTTGGCCAAGTAAGCGGCCAAGTCTGCGGCGGTGGTGTTGGTGTCGTCGCCACCGATGGTGTGCAACACATCGACTTCGTCCGATTGCAATCGCTCCGCGGCAACCTGCAGTGGGTCTTGGCCTTCGCTGACCAAACCGCGTTTCACACAATCGGCGACGTTGGTGAGCTTGACTCGGCTATTGCCGATCGGGCTGCCACCGTGCTGATGCAAGATCGCCGCGTTCTTCCGCGAGTGGTCGTCGACGACAAAGCTGTCGCCGAGCAACAGACCTTTGTACCCGGATCGGTAGCAGACGATTTCAATTTCAGGAGCTTGCTCTGTATAGGCTGCAATCAGGGCTCCGATGGCCGACGACAGACACGGGGCCAAGCCACCGGCGGTGAGGATTCCGACACGTTTGATCGACATGAGGTTGGTTCCGAAAGCTCAAAGGGCGCGAACGCGTGAATTTTCTAAAAGCCTATCGAATCATCGGATTTTCGTCGCCCCGTCAGGAATGGCATTCTCGGGCGGTCAATTGCACTGTTTCAAAGATTCGCGTGTGCCCACGAAACTCGTGGTCATTGAAAAAGTTAAATTGACGATTGTAAATTTGAAACTGGTTGAGCCTCAATTTGGCGAGAGGAAGATGCGGGTCGAATCGGTTTGGCCAACGGCCAAACTCAAACCAAAAGGGACCAGTTGATTCAATCCTAACCCGAAGCGTGAGCGAGGGATCGCGTGCCCTTGCAGCGAGCCTGTGGATCCCTCGCTCACGCGTCGGGTTGTGAAATCGATTAAATCAACAAGCCGAAATGGGACGAGCTGAACAAGGCCATTGGCCATCAGCTGAACTCGTGCAAATCCAACGCCCGAGCTCTGATTTTACAATTTACAATTGTCAATTTAACTTTTTCAATCGCCCCCACGCTCCTCCCTCACTCCACCACCGCCAGCAAATCTCCCGCTTCGACTTGAGTCCCCGGAGGTGTATGGATTTTGGTGACGACACCATCGGCCGGAGCATTGATTGTCGTTTCCATTTTCATGGCTTCCAGCACCAACAGCTTTTGACCTGCCTTGACCTTTTCGCCTTCGGCGGCCGCGACGGTGATCACCATGCCGGGCATCGACGCGGCGACATGAGTGGCATCCGAAGGGTCGGCTTTCACCGCGGCTTTGATGTCAACGTCCAGCGATCGATCGACGACCACCACTTCTCTCGGTTGTCCATTGAGTTCGAAGAACACCGTTCGCGTTCCATCGGGATAGGGTTGCCCGACTGCCAGGTATTTGACAATCAAACGTTTGCCCGGTTCGATGTCGACGGCGATCTCGTCGCCCGGTTCTTGCCCATAGAAGAAGTTGGGTGTCGGAAGCGTTTCCACGTCGCCATAGGTGTTGCGATGCTGCGAGTACTCTTCGAACACTTTGGGATACAGCAAGTACGTCACCGCGTCCCGATCGCTGGGTGCTTCTTGGGTCATTTCGGCGGCTTGAGCTTTCGCCGCTTCGAGATCCGCTGGTGGCATCGATGCACCCGGGCGTTCCAGCACGGGAGCTTGGTCACCGAGGATTTTCCGCATGACTTTTTCGGGGAAGCCACCCGGCGGTTGGCCCATCCGGCCGCCGATCAGGTCCAGCACGCTGGCGGGAAACGCGAGGGCTTTGTTGGTCGTCAGGACGTCTTCCGCTGACATCTCGTTGGCGACCAAGAACAACGCCATGTCACCGACGGCCTTGCTTGTCGGAGTCACCTTCACGATGTCGCCGAACAATCGGTTCACGTCCGCATAGGCGCGGCAGACTCCGGCCCACTGGTCGGCCAAGCCCAACGCACGAGCTTGCTGAAACAGGTTGGTGTATTGTCCGCCAGGCATCTCGTGGTCGTACAAGTCACCTGTTGCCGGCAAGACATCGCTTTCAAACGGTTTGTAGAATTCGCGAGCGGCTTGCCAGTAAGTTGCCAATTGAGTCAGTGATTCACTGTCGAGCGAAGATTCGCGATCGGTGAAACGAAGGGCTTCGACCAACGTGTTCAAGTTCACTTGGCTAGTTCCGCCCGACAACGGTGCCAGAGCCGCGTCCGCGATTTGCAAACCTTCACCGGCAGCCGCCATCAACGTCGACGCTTGGATGCCCGCCGTGTCGTGAGTGTGCAAGTGAATCGGCAAGTCGACTTCGTCACGCAGAGCACGCAGTAACTTCACCGCCGCGGCCGGTTTGAGCAAACCCGCCATGTCTTTGATCGCGATCATGTGAGCGCCACCCGCCTGCAGTTTCTTCGCCAGATCGACGTAGTACTTCAAGTCGTACTTGGTCCGCCGTGGGTCTTGCAGGTCGCCGGTGTAGCAGATCGATGCTTCGCAGATGCCGCCTTCTTCGATCACAGCGTCCATCGCCACACGCATGTTTTCTTCCCAGTTCAACGCGTCGAAGACACGGAACACATCCATGCCCGCTTGGACCGCTTCGCGAACGAACATTCGCACGACGTTGTCGGGATAATTGGTGTAGCCAACCGCGTTGCTGGCTCGCAGCAACATTTGCGTCAGGATGTTGGGAACCGCTGCGCGAAGGTCAGCCAGACGTTGCCATGGCGATTCCTTGAGGAATCGCATCGATGTGTCAAACGTCGCTCCGCCCCACATTTCAAGCGAGAACAATTGCGGGGCCAGGTGAGCGTAGGCCGGAGCGATGCGGAGCATGTCGTTGGTGCGAACTCGCGTGGCCAGCAACGATTGGTGCGCGTCACGCATCGTCGTGTCGGTCAGCAGCAGACCCTTTTGTTCGCGAATCCAACGCACCAAACCATCGGCGCCTTCTTCTCGGAAGATGTCAGCGGTTCCGCGAGGCGGTTTGGCTGCGGTCGGGATGTCGGGAACGGGAGCCGGTTCGCGACGGACGGCAGGCGGGCGTCCCGTGACAAGCGAGTTGCCGTTGACGATCGTTTCGCCCAAGAACGTCAGCAGCTTGGTGGCTCGGTCTCGCCGGCGTGGCAAACGGAACAGTTCCGGCGTTGTGTCGATCAACCGCGTCGTGGCTTCGCCGGCCAAGAACGTGGGATGATTCACCAGCCGGGTCAGAAACGGAATGTTCGTTTTCACGCCACGAATTCGGAATTCGTGCAAGCAACGATCCATCCGGCGAGCCGCCGCGGCCAGGGTGGGAGCTCGCGCGGTGACCTTCACCAACATGGAATCGTAGAAGGGATTGACGACGGCACCACTGAATGCCGTGCCCGCATCGAGCCGAACGCCCAACCCAGCCGCACTGCGGTAGTGGCTGATGCGGCCATAGTCAGGGCGGAAATCGGCGGCGGGATCTTCCGTCGTGATCCGGCACTGCATCGCGAATCCCATGGTTCGGATGCCATCTTGCGATGGCAGCCCGACTTCTTCGCTAGGAAGAGGATGGCCCTGCGCGACCAAGATTTGGTTGCGAACAATGTCGATGCCGGTGACTTCTTCCGTCACCGTGTGTTCGACTTGAATGCGTGGGTTGACCTCGATGAAGTAGAACTCGTCTTTGTCGACGTCGAGCAAGAACTCGACCGTTCCCGCGTTCTCGTAGCCACCGCTTTCTTTGCCGACCGCGCGTCCGATTCGCAGCGCCGCATCGCAAATCGCGTCTCGCATTTCAGTCGATAGGTTGGGAGCGGGTGCGAGTTCGACCACCTTTTGGTGCCGTCGTTGGACGCTGCAGTCGCGTTCATACAAATGAACCAAGTTGCCATGTCGGTCACCGAGTAATTGAACTTCCAAGTGCCGGGCACGTTGGACGAAACGTTCCAGGAACACTTCATCGCTTCCGAATGCCGTCTTGGCTTCGCGTTGAGCGGAATCAAGCGAGCTGGCCAATTCGCTCGGTTCCATCACGACTCGCATGCCTCGACCGCCGCCACCCTTGGCCGCTTTGAGCATGATCGGGTAGCCAAGTTTTTCCGCGGCATCGGTGGCTTCTTTGATCGAAGCGATGGCTTGAGCGGTTCCACCCAACACGGGCACGCCAGCGATCTCGGCCAAACGACGGGCGCTGGTCTTGTCACCCAAATCTCGCAAGCTTTGTTCGCTGGGACCGACAAACAAGATGCCTGCGTCCGTCAGTGCTTTCGCGAAATCGGGGTTCTCGGACAGGAATCCGTAACCTGGGTGCACCGCGTCGATGTGGTGCTTTAAGCACAACCCGACAATCGCGTCGATGTTGAGGTAGGACCGGATCGGTTCGCCGGGCGTCCCGATTTGGTAGGCCTCGTCGGCTTTGAATCGGTGCAACGCGTAGCGGTCTTCATGAGAATAAATCGCGACGGTGCGAATGCCCAATTCGTGAGCCGAGCGAAACACTCGTGTGGCAATTTCGCTGCGATTGGCAGCCAAGATTTTGCGGATCGGACGAATGTTTACGGAGTCTGTGGCAGCGTTCGATTCAGCGACGGTCATCGGGGCATCCATTGCGGGGAAGTCGTAGTCGATTTGCTAATCTACACGTTTCGAAACGCTCGTTCAGCAACTGGAACGACTTGATCTGCCTGCAAAAGCAATTGTTGTTCTGAGACCGGTTTCGGCAGCGGTTCGAGGTGACGGATGAAGTCAGCAATCACGCCTTCACTCCCAACGATCGACCCTCGCTACCACCGTCAAACCTGTAGCTCGGTGGTCCCCACCGAGACCCGCACCAAACACGCGGGCTCACAAAACAACTTCACCGAACCACCACCGATCACTTTGTCGGCGTGATCACTCAACGCCTTCGGTGATGCGACCATGCAGATGCTCGATGCAGGTTGCAATCAGCGCCGTCCAACCGGTTTGGTGACTCGCGCCCAAGCCTTCGCCGGTGTCGCCGTTGAAGTATTCGTAGAACAAGATTTGGTCCTGCCACAACGATTCGTCGCTCGTCATCCCGCTACCACGCAAACACGGACGAGATCCACCTTCCGCGGGCGACGAAAAGATGTTTGACATCCGCCGATTCAGTTCATCGGCCACCTCGCGAAGATTCATCTTCACGCCTGATCCTGTGGGACATTCGACTTGGATGTCGTCGCCATAGAACTCGTGGTACCGCTGAAGGGCTTCGATCAACAAGTAGCTGGTCGGGAACCAGATCGGCCCTCGCCAGTTGCTGTTGCCACCAAACATCCAGCTGTCGGATTCGCCGGGCACGTAGGCGACCGTGTGTTCTTTGCCACGGACCGTGACGCGGAAGGGTTCGGTTTCGTGTTTCTTGGAGAGCGAACGAATCCCAAAGTCGGAGAGAAACTCCGATTCATCGAGCAGAATCTCCAAGACACGTTCCAAGCGTTCTTGCGTCGGAATGGAAATCAACATTCGGTGGTGGCGTTTCGTCGTTTGACAAAACGTGATGTGCTGGACCAAGTCATGTCGATTGTTCAGGAACCATTCCAATCGATTGCGGAAACCGGGCAAGTCCGCCAGCAGGTCTTCGTCCAAGATCTCGACCGCAATCAGTGGCAATAACCCAACCAACGATTTGACTCGCATCGGATGGGTCTCGCCGTCGATCTGCAATTGGTCGTAATAAAACCCGTCATCTTCGTCCCACAGTCCACCGCTTTCACCACCGTTCATCGCGTCGACGATGCGGATGAAGTGATCGAGGAATTTCGAGGCCATGTCGGAATACGATCGATCATGGCGAGCGAGCTCGAGAGCCATCGACATCATCGTGCCGCAGTAGAATGCCATCCAAGCGGTTCCATCGGCCTGTTCCAGTTCGGCTCCTTCGGGCAACCCTTTGCTGCGGTCGAAGACGCCGATGTTATCCAGTCCCAGGAACCCGCCAGCGAAAACGTTGTCGCCGTTGCTGTCGACCTGGTTCACCCACCAAGTGAAATTGACCAGCAACCGCTGGAAGGCTTGCGAGAGAAACTTGTAATCGCGTTTGCCTGATTCGGCTTCCATTTGGAAGACACGCAAACACGCCCACGCATGCACCGGCGGGTTCACGTCGTCGAAGTAGAACTCGTAAGCCGGCAACTGACCGTTGGGATGCATGTACCATTCCCGCAGCAGCACCATCAATTGCTTCTTTGCAAAAGCGGGGTCGATGCGAGCCGCTGGGATCATGTGAAACGCTAGATCCCAGGCGGCGAACCATGGGTATTCCCACTTGTCCGGCATCGACAAAACATCGCGAGCGTAGAGGTGCCGCCAGTCTTTGTTGCGACCTTCGTGACGTGCATCGGGAGGCGTCATCACATCGCGATCACCGTCCAACCAATCGGCGACGATGTAGTGATAAAACTGCTTCGTCCACATCAGCCCCGCGTAGGCTTGCCGAGAGACAAGACGCTGCTCGTCGGTTGCTTTGGGCGGGATGATGGCTTGATAGAACTCGTCGGCTTCTTCGCGCCGCTGAGTCAAGACGTTGTCAAAGTCGTCGCTCAGGTCCGGGTGAAACTCGCCGACCTTTTCTTTCTCGCTCAAGCGAACTTTGACATGTCGTGTTTCGCCGGGTGCCAAGTTCCAACGATACAGGGCCGCGACTTTGGTTCCGTGTCGCTTGGGGTTCACCGCGTCGGTTTGATCGTCGATGACGTACCGATGGAAGGCGTCTTTTGTGTACGGCGAGAAGTTTTCGGTGCCAAACAAATGTTCGGAATTGGTTTCGTTTTCTGTGAACAGCAGTTCGCTGTCCGGCTGATTCTCAAACGCACAAACAAACGGTTCCAGCGTGTCGTGTCGCGTTTGAACGATGTGCGAATCAATCGCTTGAATGGTGGGCTTTGCCGTGCAGCCTTCGTGCAAACATCCCCAAACCCAAGTGTTGCGGAACCACAGCGTTGGCAGCAATGTGATGTCGTGAGCGTCGGGGCCTTGATTGGTGATCGCAATGTCAATCAACAAATCGTTGTCCGACGCTTTCGCGTAGGTCGCCGTGACATCGAAGAAGCGATTCTCGTCCAGCAATCCTGTGTCGATCAGCTCATATTCGCGATCGTTCAACCCGCGTTGTGCATTGATGCTGACCAGATCACGGTACGGGTATCGCTGTTGCGGGTAGCGATACATCGCCTTGGCGTAGGAATGCGTCGGCGTCGAATCCAGGTAGTAGTAGAGTTCTTTGACGTCTTCGCCGTGGTTGCCTTCCGGACCGGTGAGTCCAAACAGGCGTTCTTTCAGAATCGTGTCGTTGCCATTCCATAGTGCGATTGAAAAACACAATCGGCATTGGCGGTCGGAGAATCCGAGCAAACCGTCTTCGCCCCAGCGATAGGCGCGACTGCGAGCGTGCTCGTGCGGGAAATCGCTCCAGGAGTTACCACCCTCGGAGTAGTCTTCTCGAACCGTTCCCCATTGACGCTCGGAAAGGTACGGCCCCCAACGTTTCCAGTTCTTTTCGCGGCGTTCGTCTTCGTCGAGTCGTTGCTGTTCGGACGTCGTCATGAAGATGCTCGTTGTCTGCGTCGCCAAAGAAACCCGTCCAGAACGTAATGCGTGATCTGGGGGACCGCCAAGGCGGGGGCCAACCAAACGGATGCTTCCGCCATAGTTTCTCCCGCCGAATTCGCGAAACCAGGGGGCATCCAAGCGAACAACCAACCGCGTTCCTGCCAGATCCCAAAGTCCCACAGCATTTCTTCTGCGTAGGCGAGGATCCAGACCACGCCCAGAAACAACGCGATTCGGCCGGTGTTGGTTTGCCATCGCGACGTCGGGCGAGACGGATGAGTTGAAGCTTGATCAGTTGCCGAATCAGAGTTCTCTGCGATCCGGCACCATCGATACCAATAGATCAGCACCATGTACGGCACGCCGTGAATGATGACGTTGGTGACCGTGAACGCGTAATCGGAATTGAACGTGATGATGCCGATGTACCAGCACACCGCCGTCGTCAAAACCACAATGTCCTTGCCCGGATTCCAGGCCCCGTCACGGAAACCTCGGTGCAGGCTGCGAGCGGCGTAGGTCAACATGCTGAGCCAGTAGATTGGCATCACGATCGTTGCCGCGATCTCCGGCACCTGAATGAAGTCGCCTTCGGCGAACCACCAGAAGTGCCTCGGTAAATGAGCGTGCCAGTGGATCAGCGGATACAGCGTGGCCAAGTAAATCGCTGACGCATCGATCCACCAGCCGACTCTTTCGTGGTCGCTTTCTCGTGATCGATAGAGAGCGACCCAGCCGTATTGTTGTCGGATGAAATGGAAGACCGCGAGATACGCGAGGACGCTCCAGAATAGCGTCACGCTTTCGCTGTAGATCGCACCGCCGATCGCAAATGCGAGCACCGGGGTCAGTCCGTACAACCAAGGCCGCCGGCGAAGTTCGTTGCCGTCAAAGTAAACACGAAAACCCGTGGCGTAAACGTGAGCGACATCGATCAGCAAGATCGTCGCGACCCAAGTCCAACCGGGTGTTTCGTCGTGAAGAAACCCGAGTGCGGCACCGAGCGGCAGCATCGCCAGGGCGACCAACGCGCTGCCGCCGAACGTTGCCAAATCAACCGCGGGTGAGAACAACCACGGCAAGCGTTCCAGGCTGTGTCGCGAAGGGGATGCGGAGTCGCAGGTCGTCATTCGCGGTCACAGCGTGGAGAAGTTGATTCTGGATCGAGCCTCGCTCGCACGTTCAGTCGACCGTGCTTCCCCACCAATTCTTGTTGGGTTTCCAGTTGGGTTCCAGCATCGCCGCTTCGCGTTTTTCCAGGCGTTCTTTGTTGGGGCCGTGAGCGCGAGCCCAACGTTGCTTGGCCTTTTCAGGATCGAAACGTGGGTCGGGTTCTGGGAATTTCGCGTCGACCGATTTGAGGTACGCCAGCAGTTCTTTTCGCATGGCTGCGACTCGTTCAGGTTGCTCCGACGCGAGGTCATTTTGTTCGCCAATGTCCGTGGGCAAATGGTACAGCTCGTCGTGTGAATCCAGGTGGTAATGGATCAGCTTGTAGTCACCGGTTCGGATCACCGACGAGGGTTCACCACCTTGGTTGCCGTAGTGTGGGTAGTGCCAAATCAGCGAACGTTGCTCCAGCGATTCGTCTTTGCCGCTGGTCAACACGGTTTCCAGTGACCGGCCGTCGACGTGTTGCTGCGGACGCAGAGGCAAATTGCAAACGTCCAGAATTGTGGGATACAAATCGGAGCCAATCACAGGCACATCGCTGGTGGAATTCTCAGGGACGATCGCTGGTATCGAAACGTAGTAGGGCTCGCGCAGTCCGCCTTCCCATTGTCGGCCCTTGCCGCCGCGGTGTGGCAAGTTGCTGGTCGAGTAAGCGTCGCCGGAGGAGACACCGCCGTTGTCTCCGGTGAAGATGACCAAAGTGTTGTCGGCTTTGCCGGATGCTTCGATCGCCGCCATCACGTCGCCGACCGCGTTGTCGAGTGTTTCCATCATGCCGGCGTACACCGGGTTGTCTTGAATTTGACGAACGGGCAACGTGCGATCGATCTTGAACCGATTGCCGTCGGCGGGTGGCGTCGGTGCTGATTCTCGGTACTTCTGCCAGAGTTCTTGCGTGGTTTGGATCGGCCCGTGGACGGCGTAGAACGAAAGCATCGCGAAGTAGGGCTGGTCGTCTTGTCCTTCGATGAACGAAGCCGTTTCTTTTCCCAACCGACGCGTCAGCGATTCACCATCAGGCCCGTTCTCCATCACCGGGTTTTTGTAAGGTGCGAAGAAGCCACCGGGAGGGCTGCCGCGATGGTGGCCACCGATGTTGATGTCAAAACCGTGGTCGGTCGGCATTGAGCCTTCGCCGCCCAAGTGCCACTTGCCGGCAAAGAACGTTTTGTAGCCCGATTCGCGAAGAGCTTCTGGCAGGGTCACGTCACTCGCTGGCATTGCATGGACGTACTCGGCCGGCAGCAGTTCGTCGCCACGGTTGAAGTTCATGCCGGTCTTGGCACCGATCCAGTCCGTGATTCCGTGGCGAGCGGTGAACTGCCCCAGTTGAATGCTGGCTCGCGAGGGGCTGCAGACGCGGCAGTTGGCATAGCCTGCCGTGAATCGCATGCCTCGTTTGGCGAGTGCGTCGATGTGAGGCGTTTGGTGAAATTTGCTGCCTTCGATTCCGATGTCATGCAGGCCCAAATCGTCGACCAAAATCAGCACCACGTTGGGGCGAGCGTCCTCGGCTTTGGCCTGCGAGATGGACAAGCATGCAAACGTGATGGTCGCAAACAGCATCCAAAGCAGTGTCGACGAAGGAACGTCGAGCGAGCCAATGGTGATGGCTCTCTCGCGAGTCGAATGTGGCGTTGTAGGTCGGGGAACGAAGCTGGTTGGTCGCATGAAGGAAGCTCTCGGAGACGCGGACTCGATGTGGCTAACAATGTAGCTCCGCAAATCAGTCCCGTGCAAATCACCGAGTGGGCAGAGCTGGTGTCGTCAAAAGTGTCTCGCCATGAGGTGTCAGGTTGGTGCCAGTGTCATCAAGATGATAGCTCGTGTGAAGCTGGATTGGCAGGTCGTGAGAATTGTTTTTTGTTTCTAAGTCGTTTGTGAGTCGTGTCTTATGGGGAGAGAGTCCAGTTTGCGTGGCAGTTTGGCATCCGCCTCGCATCAGGGAATGCTGTCTCGATGAGGATGTCGGGGAATGGATCAAGGACGGCTTCTCCCAATGGACCACTAGGACTCAAGCACATGACACGCTCACTTCGGACTTTCGCCACGGGCACTTTCTTCGCCGCCATGGTTGCTGTGTTGGCCGGGCCGCAAACCGCCCAAGCCGGACACGATTCGCCGCTGTACGTCGCCGCAGATCGCTATCGCGATGCCGTCAGCCACTTTGAAGACGAGGCCCGGCGGGTTCGAAGCCTGGATCGTGGTGTGTTGCGTTTGATCGACGATTTCGAAGACCAAACCAGCGACGTTCGTTCCGCCGCTCGACATCCTGATCGCTCGGATCGATTGGCTCGGGAGTTCAATGACGTCCAGTTCCTGCAGGCACAAACTGAACAAGCCGTCTTCGGCAGCGGATGCCCGATCATCGCCCGAGCACTCACGCGTTGTTGGAGCGATGTGCTGGGTTCGTTTGCCGCGCTCCAGCAGCAAATGGCCTACGTCCAGCCTTACGTTTCGGCTCGCCCAGCGGTGACCTGTGACGTTCATCATCAAAGCCGCTATTCGGCACCGACCTACCCAGCGAGTCGTCCGGTTGTCTTCCCTGGTCAAACGCCGTTGCCACTTCCACGGACCGTGCCGCATGTGCAGCAGAAACCAATCAGCTATCCCCACCGCAATTCGCGTGACTTCGGCTCACATGATTTCAACCGAGGTTCTTCGCATCGCGACGCTCCTCGTCCCGGCAACTACCGAGCCTCGATTCCTTCACGGAAGTCGGTGCCCAAGGGAGCTGAAATTGGTTTGGTGTTGTTGAATAGCTTTTTGAATCGGTAGCAAACGGTTGGGGCTTGATGGCCGAACGCGAAGATCATCACGGACGACGGCCCCATCCGGGGCGGCGGTGTGATGTCTACCAATGTTCTCGGGGCTCCCACCCCGAGCTAAGGATGCCGGCCCCTGCCGGGGCGAATAGGGATGGATGGCTCCGGAGGAGCCCGCGTTCATAGCTCGGGGCGGAAGCCTCGAGACCACCATCCCAAAGAAAATCAGGCCGCCCCGGCAGGGGCCGTCGTCGATGATGCGCCACAAATTGGCCCCACGGCAAATCGTGATGGAGATGAAGTATGGTAGGCGTCCCCACGCCCACCCCTCCCCACGAAGGATTCTCGCGATGCGAGCCTTGCTCCAACTGCCGTTTTCGTCTCACCAAGTTGACTCCCCGTTGGTCTGGATCTTGCGAAGCTTGATCGTGACCCTCGTCCTGTCGGCTTCCTCGATCAACGGTTTCGCGGAGAAGCCCAAGAACGTGTTGCTGATCTGTGTTGATGACTTGCGACCTGAGTTGGGCTGTTATGGAGCGGACTACATCTCGTCGCCCAACATTGATTCACTCGCCGCCAAAGGCATTCAGTTCAATCGGCATTTTGTGCAGGCCCCGACCTGCGGTGCATCTCGGTTTGCGATGCTGACTGGTTGCTATGGTCCTTCGGGAAACCACGCGTTGTTTTCGCGAGCCAAGCGGATGGCGAAGGACTCAAGTTCCGTCACCCCGTCGATGCCGCGTTGGTTCCGCGATCATGGGTACACCAGCGTTTCCGTCGGCAAGGTCTCGCATCATCCCGGCGGTCGTGGCGGAGCGGACTGGAACAAAGAGGACGAGATTGAAATGCCAGGTGCTTGGGACCGGCACCGGATGCCCACTGGTCCGTGGCAGCATCCTCGCGGTGCCATGCACGGGTTGGCCGATGGCGAGATTCGCAAAGACGCCAGCCAAATGGATGTGTTTCAATCGGAAGGCGGCGAGGAGAAGTACCCCGATGATTTGATTCTGGAAACGTCGCTGGATGAGCTTGCCACGTTGGCAAAGGACGCCGCCGACAAGCCATTCTTTTTGGCGGTCGGGTTCATTCGTCCGCACCTGCCCTTTGGGGCTCCCGCCGAGCACATGGAACCTTACCGGCAGACCGTGTTGCCGAGGATCGAGCATCCCAACAAGCCATCCGGTCAAACGACTTGGCATCGATCCGGTGAATTCATGCGGTACAACCGCTGGGGCAAGGATCCCAACCAAGACGCCGAATTCGCGGAGGCCGTCCGGCGGCACTACGCCGCTTCCGTTTCTTATGCGGATGCGAATGTGGGCGAGGTGTTGAAGCAACTCGATGAACTGGGGCTGCGAGAGTCCACCGTCGTGGTCGTTTGGGGAGATCACGGCTGGCACTTGGGCGAACATGCGATTTGGGGCAAGCACGCTTTGTTCGAAGAGTCGCTGCACTCGCCGCTGATCATTCACGATCCGTCGATGATCAACGCCAGCCAAACGGACGCGATCGTGGAAACGATCGATGTGTTTCCAACCTTGTGCGAGCTCACCAATTTGCCGTCGCCGCCTAAGGTCGATGGCGAGTCGTTGGTGCCCGTGTTGAAAGACCCGGCATCATCGGAAGGCGAAGCGGTTTCGTATGCGAAGGCGACGACGATTCGCACCTCCACGCATCGTTTGATCTCGCATCCGAAGGGTTTTTATGAGCTGTACGATCATGAAACGGACCCCGGCGAAACCAAAAACGTCGCCGACGAGAACCTTGAGTTGGTTCAGCAGTTGCAACAACGTTTGAAAGAACGCTTGGTCAACCGTCAGCAGTTCTGAGCAGACAAAGTGGCATAGGCTTCCAGCCTGTGATTCCGCCTCCACAGGCTGAAAGCCTATGCCACTAACTTGGCGTACAGTTCGCGGTAGGCGTCGACCATGGCGTCGATGGTGAATTGGGAACGGACGCGAGACTGGTTGGCTTGTCCGGTTTGGGTTGCCAGATCTTCGTCGGCCAAGAATCGTTCCAGCGAATGGACGAGCTCCGTGTCATCGTTCAGCTCGAAGCCTTGATGGGGATCGTGGCCGATCAATTCTTGGCTGCCTTCGACACGGCTGCTGACGACGGGTTTGCCCGCCGCCATGGCTTCCAGGATCACGTTGGGCATGCCTTCATAACGGCTTGGCAAAACCACCACGCGGCTGGCGGCGATCCAGCTTGCGATGTTACTCTGCCATGTCAGCACTCGAACGCGGTCGCCGGAGACTTGATTGGCCCAGTTGGCCAGTTCGTTTTGCAGTGGGCCGTTGCCGATCAGCACCAACTTGCGACGGCTGTCTTCGGGAGCGAACCGCTCAACGGTGCGCTGCAAATGCTCCAAGCCCTTTTGCGTGTGCAGTCGGCCGACGAACAGAACCACGGGACTGTCGGCGGGCCAACCCAATTCGGTCCAGTCGATTGGATCGGCGGAAGCAAACGCATCAACGTCGACCGCGTTTGGGATCACCGATGTGCGATCCGGTGAGAGGTTCAGTTGTTGCTGCGCGAAGGCCTCCACCGCTCGGCTGACGCAGACCACGTGGTCCACTTTGCGAAGCGTTTGTCGTTCCACCGCCAGTCGCAACGAATTGGGTTCGGCGACACGGATGCCGGCGACTCGTGGTTGTCGGGACGAGACGTTGAGCATGCCGAGCACATTGGCGTGCCACAGAAACGTTTGAACCAATGAACCAGGTCGACGTGCCAGCCAACGTCGCAACTGAATCGTTGCTGGCAGAAAACCGCGAGACGTTTGGACTCCGCCGCTGGTGACCTCGATGCCTTCGTCATGCAACTGTTGGACAAGCCGGTCGTTGCCTTGGGGCAGAGAGTCGACGGTGGGCAGTTTGCCGAAGCTGAAGAGTCGCACGTCATCGCCTCGATCGCGAAGGCCGATGGCGAGCTGTGTGAGCGCTCGTTCGGCCCCGCCAAAGTTCATCTCGGTGATGATCAGGTCAATGTTCATGATGCCAATCGCAAATCAGAGCCACTCACAATTCACAGCACCGGCCCGACTGTCCACGGCACGAATTCATGGTCGCCCAACCCGAGGCGTTCGCTGGCCGTTTGTGTTCCGCTGGCAAGCTGCAGCAGTTCTTCGAACAGTTGATCCGCGAGTTCGTCCATCGACACACCCTCGAGCAACTGGCCTGCGTTCCAATCCATGTCGTCTCGCATGGCGTGGAACAAAGTGGAATGGCTGGCGATCTTGATCACGGGAACCGGTTTGCCGCCGAAGCAGCTTCCGCGGCCGGTGGTGAACAGCACCAAGTTGCAACCGCCGGCGACCTTGCCTGTGACGCTGGACGGATCAAAGCCCGGCGAGTCCATCACGTACAAACCTTGCTTGGGCACCGTGTCCGCGTAGTCCAGGACACCATCGAGGATCCCAGTTCCGGACTTGCTGACTGCCCCGAGTGATTTTTCGGTGATCGTGGTCAGCCCACCGGCTTTGTTGCCGATCGATGGGTTGTTGTCGATCTCGCCGCCGTACATCGCGACGTGTTTCTTCCACCAATCGACTTTGTCCATCAAACGCTGGGCCACCGATTCGTCACGCGAACGGGCGACCAGCAAGTGTTCAGCGCCGATCAGTTCGGTGGTCTCGCTGAGTACCGCCGCGCCCCCGTGAGCGACCATGCGATCGGCGAGTGCACCGACCAACGGATTCGCAGTCCATCCCGAATGGCCATCGCTGCCGCCGCACTCCAGAGCGAGTCGAAGGTGGCGAGCCGGGACCGTGGTTCGCGAATTTTGGTTGGCGATTTCAAGCATTGTTTCCAGATGCTTCTCCGCGCGATCGATCGTCGCTCGCGTGCCGCCTTCGGCTTGCATGGTCAGCATCGTCGTCGAGACTGATTCCGATTCGGGCGAGGTGACCGGCAGCGACCGCGGATCGGAGATCGCGACCAATTGGTGATGTTCGCTCAGGTACTCAGGCGTCGTTTGTTCGCATCCCAGTCCGATTGTCAGGCAGGATCCGACATTCGCGTGCCCGGCGTAGCCCTTGAGGACGCGGCCGAGCATTTGTTGTTTTTGGCCGGCGTAGCGAAGCGCGCAGCCGGTCGTGTGCGTTCCGATCGCGATTCCATCCACGTTGGGGAATTCCGCCAAGCGTTCGGGAGGAAACCGGGCCGCGACATGGTGGCAAACCGTCGCACTGCAATTCACGCGAGCCAGAATCTGAACGTAATTTCGCGTGCCGACTTGGCCGTCCGGTCGCACGAACCCTTGCCAAGTTTTCTCGGCTGGAACGGTTGGCTTTTTCGCGGGAGCGGATTTTGAGAAAGCGGTTCCGACCAGCGAACGCCAATCCGAGTCGACTTGATGAGCGTCGACCAAATTGTGCGAGTGCACGTGTTCACCGACGTCGATGTCGCAGGAAGCTTTGCCGATCGGCTGGCCAAATTTGATCACCAATTCGCCGGCGGGAATCGCTTGAGCGGCGACTTTGTGTCCGGCGGGAACGGCGGACCCTGCGATGCGGAGGTTGCCGATCGTTTCGCCTGCCACCAAGGCCCGCGCGGCCATCCAAACGTTGTCTCCATCATGCAGTTGGACGACGCCGTGGTCGGTTCCGTTGGGCACGCCGCCGTCCGAATCATTCATCGTTGGACCGGCTGCTCCGGGACCTTCCGCGTCGGCATTGGGATTTGGCGTGGAGGCGGATTGTGGGTCGGTGCCAGTCATCAATAGAGCGGTGGTGGTTGGAATTTTCCGAGCTGCTACCATTTTCACTTCTGGGCAGTCTGACAGACCCCGGACTCGCTCGCCATCATGGCGAGGAGACGTACCTTCGCATTCCTTTCGCTTGCCAACTGGGCTGAACCCCCGATGAAAATTCACGAGTATCAAGGCAAACAGCTTTTCCGAACCGCCGGCGTTCCGGTCCTGGAAGGGCACATGGTGACGACGCCTGACGAAGCAGCTGCCGCATACGACAAGCTCGGTGGCAAAATCGCAGTCGTCAAGGCTCAGATTCACGCTGGCGGGCGTGGCAAAGGCAATGTCATCGACAACCCAGACCAAAAGGGCGTCGTTCTGGTCAAATCGGCCGAAGAAGCCAAAGCGGCAGCCGAGGGATTGTTGGGCAACAAGTTGGTCACCATTCAAACCGGGCCCGAAGGCCAAACGGTTTCGAAGGTCTTCGTCGAAGCCGGATGCGATATTGCTCGCGAATTGTATTTGGGCATCGTGGTCGACCGCGGCAGCAGCAAGCCTGTCTTGATGGTTAGCACCGAAGGCGGTGTGGAGATCGAAACGGTTGCCGAAGAAACACCGGAACTGATCTTCAAAGAGCACTTCGATCCCGCGATCGGGCTGGATGGTTACCAAGTTCGCAAGCTTTGCAAGAAGCTCGGCATCGAAGGGGCAGCGGCCAAGAGTGCATATAAGTTCATGACCGCGATGTGCCGCTTCTTCGTCGATTTCGATTGCGAAATGGCTGAGATTAACCCGCTCGTGATCACCGGCGACGGCGAAATGGTGGCTCTGGATGCGAAGATCATCTTCGACGAGAACGCGATGTTCCGTCACAAGGACTTGGAAGAGCTGCGTGACCTCAGCGAAGAAGAAGAGTCCGAAATGCGGGCCAAAAAGGCTGGGCTCAGCTACGTCAAGCTCGATGGCAACATCGCATGTTTGGTCAACGGAGCCGGGCTGGCGATGTCGACGATGGACATCATCAAGTACCACGGCGGCGAACCTGCCAACTTCTTGGATGTCGGTGGTGGAGCCAACGCGGCTCAGGTGACCGAAGCGTTCCGGATCCTGTTGTCCGATCCCAACTGCAAGGGTGTTTTGGTCAACATTTTCGGCGGCATCGCTCGTTGCACAACGATCGCGGGTGCGTTGATCACGGCCAGCAAAGAAGTCGGGTTCAACGTGCCTTTGGTGGTGCGATTGGAAGGAACCGAAGTCGAGGAAGGCCGCAAAATGCTGGCGGAAAGCGACGTCGACATCATCAATGCGATGGATTTGACCGACGCGGCGAAAAAAATCGTCGCAGCGACTGCGTGACGCTTCGCGTCGAGCGACTCGCGATCGGCTTCCAGCTGGTCGCCTGATTTGTAAACGAGAATCAGGTTTGGCCTGATCCCTTCCTTCCAAAACATCACCCTTCGGTTGTTGGTTCGACGCCAGCAACCAAACGCAAAAAGCTATCAACATGAGTATTCTGGTCGACAAAAACACCAAGGTCATTTGCCAGGGGATCACTGGCAACGCCGGGAAATTCCACTCGCTCGGGTGCCGCGATTACGGCACGCAAATGGTCGGCGGCGTGACGCCCGGCAAGGGCGGCCAAGATGTCGAAGGCATTCCAGTTTTCGATACAGTCGAAGAAGCGGTTCAGAAAACCGGCGCCGACGCGACGATGATTTTCGTCCCGCCGCCGTTCACCGCGGACGCCATCTTGGAAGCCGTTGACGCTGGCATCCGCGTCATCGCCGCCATCACCGAAGGCGTGCCCGTCGTCGACATGGTGCGAGTTTATGAAAAGGTCAAAGCCAGCGGTTCGACGCTGATCGGCCCCAACTGCCCCGGTTTGATCACTCCCGGCGAGTGCAAAATCGGCATCATGCCCGGTTACATCCACAACCCCGGCAAAGTCGGCGTGATGAGCCGCAGCGGTACGCTGACCTACGAAGCCGTTTGGCAAACCAGTTCGCTGAAACTCGGCCAAAGCACCTGCGTTGGTCTGGGTGGTGACCCGATCGTCGGAACGAACTACATCGATTTGTTCAAGATGTACCAAGAAGACGACCAAACCGAAGCGATCTTGATGATCGGTGAAATCGGTGGCAGTGCCGAAGAAGAAGCCGCCGCGTTCGTCAAAGAGCACGTGACCAAGCCGGTCGCCGCCTTCATCGCGGGTCGCACAGCACCTCCCGGAAAACGCATGGGCCACGCCGGTGCGATCATCAGCGGCGGCAAAGGCACGGCAGAAGAAAAGGTCGCGGCTCTCGAAGACGCTGGTATCGTGGTCGCCCCTTCGCCAGCAGAAATGGGCGAAGCAGTCGTCAAAGCCATGTCGAAGTAGTTCCGCCGAATGGCAGATCAATCTGCCGCACCGGAACCAACCTGTAGCACGGCGGTCCCCGCCGTGAATCCAACTTGTGGAAAGCGTCTCTCAGTGAACGCTTGGCTAGTGCTTAAGATCATCCGAATCGGCAAAGCGTCCGGTCGGAACCGGGCCGACTCGCTGCGGCGGTTAATGAAGTGGCAGTTCCACCGCGAGTGCCACCGTGGCGGGCTGTCACCGGTGAGCTTCTGAAGCGTTGGGCGGATTCGCCGATTTGACGTAAGTGTCTACTGAGGAGTGTCTTGCGTCACGTTCTTTGCGGGGCGGCACAGCGATTGCTTATTGGGCGGCTTCAACGAACAAAGCTGCCATTTTGGTTGGCGGTGACGTTGGATCGTTTGTGAGATCGATCCGATCAGCCGGCCGAATCAGGTTAGCCCCACCACACATTTTCCCCACATTTCGACTCAATACCACGAAAGGTGTCACGGACATGGCTGCAGCCACCAAGAGTGCAACCAAAATTCGTTTGCAACCCCTCGGCGAACGCATCGTTGTTCAGCGTGAGGAAAGCGAAACCACGACTGCCGGCGGCATCGTGCTTCCCGATTCGGCCATGGAAAAGCCCGCTCGAGGGACCGTTGTGGCCTTGGGTACCGGCAAATTGCTGGACGACGGCAGCCGAGCTGACTTCCAACTCGCCACTGGCGACCGCGTGTTGTTCAGCAGCTACGCCGGCGAAACGGTGGAAATCGACGATGTCGAATACCTGCTCATGCGAGAAGACGACGTTCTGGCCGTGATCGAGTGATCATTGGCGATGGATCCCATCGCGTTGTTCTGAAACCCATCTCTGCAAACCTTTAATTCTGATAGACAACCATGCCAAAAATCATTGCCTTTGACCAAGAAGCACGCGAAGCGATTCGCCGCGGCGTGTCCAAGCTCGCTCGCACCGTCAAAGTCACCTTGGGACCCAAGGGTCGCAACGTGATTTTGCAAAAGAGCTTCGGCAGCCCCACCGTGACAAAAGACGGCGTGACCGTTGCCAAGGAAATCGAACTGGAAGATCCCTATGAAAACATGGGTGCGTCAATGGTTCGCGAAGTCGCTAGCAAGACCAGCGACGTTGCCGGTGACGGAACGACCACCGCAACCGTGATGGCCGAAGCGATCTTCAACGAAGGCCTCAAAGCCGTCGTCGCTGGTGTCAACCCAATTCAAATGAAGAGCGGCATCGAAACCGCTGTCTCGGACATCACCGAGCAACTTCACAGCATGGCGGTCAAAGTCAAAGACCAAGAAGCCATGGCCAACGTCGCGACCATCGCCAGCAACAACGACCGTGAAATCGGAACGTTGCTCGCCGACGCGATGAGCAAGGTCGGCAAAGACGGCGTCATCACCGTCGACGAAGGCAAGAGCCTGCAGACCGAACAAGAGTGGGTCGAAGGCATGCAGTTCGACCGCGGCTACTTGTCGCCTTATTTCGTGACCGACTCGACCAGCATGGAAGTCGTTCTCGAAGACGCCTACGTCTTGGTCTTCGAAAAGAAGATCAGCAACATCAAAGACATGGTGCCGTTGCTTGAGAAAGTCGTTCAACAAGGCAAGCCATTGTTGATCATCGCTGAAGACGTCGACGGCGAAGCACTCGCAACGCTCGTCATCAACCGTCTGCGTGGCACGTTCACCGTGTGTGCTGTGAAGGCACCTGGTTACGGCGATCGTCGCAAAGCCATGATGGAAGACATCGCGATTTTGACCGGTGGTCAAGCGATCTTCGAAGCTCTTGGCGTCAAGCTGGAAAGCGTCGACCTGCCACAACTCGGTCGTGCCAAGAAGATCATTGTCGACAAAGACAACACGACGGTCATCGAAGGTGGCGGCAAGAGCGCTGACATCAAGGCTCGCATCGACCAAATTCGTCGCGAAATCGAACTCAGCACCAGCGATTACGATCGCGAAAAATTGGAAGAGCGTTTGGCCAAGTTGGCTGGCGGTGTTGCCAAGGTGAACGTTGGTGCGGCGACCGAAAGCGAAATGAAAGAAAAGAAGGCTCGCGTCGAAGATGCGTTGCACGCGACTCGCGCTGCCGTCGAAGAAGGCATCCTGCCCGGTGGTGGCGTCGCCTTGCTTCGTGCTAGCGGCAAAGTCAAAGCGGCTGACACTCTGAGCGATGACCAATTGGTTGGTTACAACATCGTTCTGCGTGCTTGCCGTGCTCCGTTGACCATGATCAGCGAAAACGCTGGCCAAGACGGCGGCATCGTCTGCGAAAAGGTTTTGGCGATGAAGGGCAACGAAGGCTACAACGCGTTGACCGACGTCTACGAAGACTTGGTCAAGTCCGGCGTCATCGACCCAACCAAGGTGACTCGCACCGCATTGGGCAACGCAGCCAGCGTCGCGACCTTGTTGCTGACCAGCGACGCGTTGGTTGCAGAGAAGCCAGAAAAGAGTGGCAAAGCCGGTCACGGTGGCGACCACGACATGTATTGATCCAGCCGGGCCGAACATTCCGTTCAGCCCTCTGTGTTCCAAACATCAAACCCTTCGCTGTTCTTCGGCGAAGGGTTTTTTGTTGGTTGTTTGGTTCCTCGCAATCATGATTGCGACCAACAACATCGTCGAGCTTCGGCGGCTATGTTTGGATGTGAAATTGTCTGTGTGTCCTTCATCTCACATCGCTCATGTTCGTCAACCAATCCAAGTTGCCGCATCTTCTGCTGCCGGAGCACTACAGCAGCCAGTCGCAACATGAGGTCGAGTTGGAGACGATGTTCCGGCCGCAGTGGCACTGGGTTGGCTCGTTGCATGACGCTCCCGACGATGGGGACTTCTTTACCCGCGAACTGTTTGGCGTTCCCATTTTGGTGCGGAACCACCAAGGTGCTTATCACTGCTTTCTCAATGTTTGTCCCCACCGGCACAGCACACTGTCGAACGAACGCTGCGGCAGCAGTCCGACATTGAAGTGCCAATACCACGGATGGGAGTTCAACGTCGATGGTTCAAGTGGTCGCATTCCGGATGCGAAGAACTTTCGGCCGATGAGTGGCGGTCCGGAGTGTTTGAAGAAGTTTTCAGTCTCCGTTCACGGGCCTTTGATTTTCGTATCGCTCGATCCGAGTTGTCCGCCACTGACTGATCAATTCAAACCGTTCGCGACGGTGACGGAAGAGTTTTCAGGTGATCGCTGGGCTCATGCCGAGACCTGGCATTACGATTTCCCCGCGAACTGGAAAGTGGTGGCGGAGAATACGGTCGAGTCGTATCACCTGGAATCAGTGCACACGGATAGCTTTCGGTTTGAACCGGAAGATGAAATCGAGCACGAAATTCATGATGGCGGAACGATCATGCGTGCCACGATTCATGCATCGCCGAACGCGATGCGTTTTTCGCGGTGGGTGACATCGCAGCTCCATCCCGATTGCTCCCCGCGGTACCGGATGTATCACCTATTTCCACATCTGTTTTTGATGCGGGCCGACGCGATGCTGCAGGCGATGGTGTTGATGCCGACGTCCCCGATAACTTGTCGGGCGACTGTGTCCGTCTTTGTGCTTCGACGCGAGCAGGAAACGGCGTGGTCGAAATGGCTGACTCGTTTCTGGGGCCGCATCAAAACATCTGCTGTCAAGAAGATCTTGGCGGAGGATGCGTCGCTTTATCCCGGAATTCAAATGGGAATGGAGCACAGTCCGTTCAAGGGCTGCGTCAGCACTCGCGAAGAACTTGTGCATGCGTTGCAAAACCATGTTGCTGAGAAGTGTGGTTTGCAGGCAGGTCGCGATGTTCTGCCGGAAGACTGCCGTCGCGAGATGTCCTCGTGAGACATTGGCCTGCTGCGACGCTTCGCTATGTGCTTGTTGGTTACGTCTTGATCCCGTTGGTGATCAATGTCGGGATCAATGCTTTCTTTGGCTGGCTGTTGTTTCTCGATCGAGACTCGGTCCCGGTTTGGGGAATTCCTTCAAGCGTCTGCATGGAAATCATTGGCACAGGATTTCTTCTGCCATTGATCACGGCGGCGATCAGTTCCCGAGTGTTGATGCGGCATCTTCGATTTGGAATGGTTGAACCGCTACCCGCGAAGGAAGCGGGTTCTGGCGTCGCGTCGCGAATCACTGCTTGGGTGGGACGGGTTCTGCAAGGTGGGTCGTTCGTCGGCTGTTTGCGGTTTTCTTTCGTCGTGTTGCCGTTCCTCGCGGTTCCCGCACTTCTTGTATTGTTCGTGTTCGCTGGTGATTCAATGGACCGACTCGCCCTGATCGGCGTGAAATCGGTTTATGCAGGTCTGTGCGGGCTGGTGGTGACTCCTTTGATTGCGATCAGTTTGTTGAGTCACCGCACGCAGCTTTCGACCGTTTCTTGGTAGGCTTCCAGGCCGGGGACTTCGAGGTCTTTGATTTTGGCGCCGTCGTCCCAGCGGCGGACGAGCACAACCGTTTCGTGGTGCGGATTCTTCTCGAACTCGGCGACTTCTTCGGGTGTGAACTTTCCACCTTGCAGGTCCAGGCTTCGTTTCGACGCCTGCGACAGCCCGTCGTGATAGCGGGGGTCGACTGCGCAGAGGTATCGTTTCGCAGGCACATGCTGGCGAATGGATTCGATGATCACAGTTGGAAAGAAGGGCTCGAGCAGGTCTGCTCCAACGGTCTCGTGGCACCAATCTTCTTGCAAGAAATCCCCCTGGGCATCGTGCTCGTCCATTAGGAAGTGACCGATGTCGTGCAGCAGCGCTGCGGTCACCTGTTCGTCAGTGGCTCCGTTGGTTCGTGCCAGGAACGCGGCCTGCAGCCCATGCTGAAGTTGGGTCACGGACTCGTCGTAGAAGCTCTGGCCATGCTGGTCCATGTATTGGAATAGCAGGCTGACTTTGTCTGCCGCTGTCTTTGCATTTTCGAGGCACTCCGCCAGCGAGGTGTCGACTTTCTGATTCATGATTGTTCCGGGGGTTTGCCGTTGAAGTGACCGATTTTACTAACTCGCATTCTCTGATCGCCGGTCTTCTCTGCGTCCGCGAAGGCTTGTCGTTTGTCGGCGTAATACGATTCGCGAAGATCGCCTTCGGCGAGCGCGTTGTAGGTGAGGTAGAGCGTCCGCCGGGACTGATCCGTTTGATTGGACGGACTGTAATGGGGGGCATAAGAGCTGAAGAACAATGCGTCTCCAGCTTTCATCGGGATCGGTTCCCAGTTCAGTGATTTTGCTTTGCTCTCTTCAATGCAGCCCTGGTCGTTCAGGTGAATCAAGCCTTCGCGGTGCAACTCAGGAGCAAAGTAAAGGCAGCCGTTTTCTGGTGTCGCGTCATGAATTGCGATGGAGCACGTGATGTGCAGCTTCACAAATTCATAGGCGGGAGCATCTTGGTGTGCGGCGTAACCGCCACCACCAGGATACTTGTAGTTGATTTTTTCTTTGTACAGGACAACGGGTTGCCCAAGCAGGCTGCCGGCTGTTTCCGGGACCTTGCCGGTGGTCAGCAGTCGTCGCAGTCCGTCATGAAAATCGATGATGTACTCCGTTCGAGCCGGTCTGGCGATGGGACCGATTTGCTCAAAGTGATGCATCCACTTTTCCGGATCGGGCGGCCAAGAGCTAATTTGCTCCACCCATTCTTTCAGGTCGTTGGTTTCGGTTTCAGAAAGAAAGCCTGGGAATTGGACGTAACCTTTTTGTTCCCATGTCTCGAGGTGATCCACTGACGGAGAGATGCTCATGGCGTGACTCCTGTCGGCACTGTGGTTTCGGGAAGAGGGCGTTCAATGGTTTCCATCGGGAAGGAACTTCCTTGTTTTTGAAAGTAGAGAGCCACAACCGCCGCCAGGGCGATGGAGGCAGGTGAAATGACCACGGCGAGCTTGAACAGCAGGCCTTTGAAGTCGACCGACTCGGGGCTGATCAGATGAAAAAGGATCATCATGAAGATGGTGCAGAAGTAGCCCGCGCAGTCGCCTAGATAGAGCAAGTACCCCGCGTTGCTTTTTTCTTTCAGCAACGCGACTGCCCGCTCATAGACCGTCGTATGAAATAGGACGTAGGGAACGTAGAGGCAAATTCCAATCTGAACTATGTAGAGAAACGCGGTTGCTTCCGTCCACTCAGGGGTGTTCCACCAAAACAGTGTGGTACCAAAAGCGCTGGCAAACGAAACTGCGATGATCCCCATGCTGACTTGGAACGCTCGGTAGTTGCCCGGAATCAAAACGGTGATTGCGCTCAACAGGACGGCGACGACCGCCACCCAAGTTTCCGAAATGGCGAATATCTCGGGGCGTTCAACGCCGAATCCCGACCAGATTTCGGTTGCGTAGTCGTCACGGATGCTTCGGAACACAGTGAGCAAAACCATGACCAAGACCAATGCGCAGATCCCCAATGCGTAGCGTGAAAAGAAACGTCCACGTTCCTCCCCGTTGAATGGGGTTCGAGGAGAACGGGCGGAGATGTCGAGTTCGCCTGGGGGAGGCAATTGTTCCAGCATCCAGACACCTAGAAGCAGTGGCACCCAGAACAACGCCCCGGTCACAAAGGGCATCCAGAAAGGGCTGACTTGTTGGTATTCCATCAGCATTGCTCCCACGGACTTCACCGATCCAGAGGCCATGATGAAGCTGGCGCAGAGTCCCGCGGCCAATGCCTCCGTCACACGGCGTCCCTCGAGATAAGCAAAGACACAACCGAACACCATCCCCAGCGGCAGGCCGTTGAAAAACAGGCAAATAGGTTTCAGCGAAAAAGGGACCACGGCATACAGCAGCAGCGCCAGATGGGACACGGCAATGAGCGACAGGATCATCACCGCCCTTCGGCGAGGCGATAGCTCGGAAATCACCTTGATGCCGATCAGCTTGGAAAGTGCGTAGCCGCCCACCTGGGCAAACAGCAGCACCACCTTGAAATCAAGGCCGCCAATCAGCAGGCCTTCGTACTTGACCACCGTGAACGGCTTGCGGAAGGCATACATGCAGAAGTACGTGACGAAAGCCGCCAGCATCGCCCAGAGCGTCAGCGCGATCGGGTGGCTTCGGTCCAAGCGATTGGCAATGGCAGCGATTCGCATGAACAGGTCCGTTTGGCTGGAAGCGTGTGCGATGATGAGGCATGTGTCACCGCAAGGCGGGGATCGTAGCTTTCCAGGTTGTGTGAATGGTGAATGCTGCATGAAGCTCGCAAGAAGGAGTCACCGCTCCCATTTGCCGGACTCCGAGTCGATTTTGGATCGGTTCGTGCCGATGAAGGATTCGTGGAATCCCGTGAATTCCTTGGGAAGACACGATCGGAAGAAGGCCGTCGGGGTTGCAAATTTTTGCTCTGAGCCGTACTTTTTGCCTTCCTTTCCCGCCCCGCCTGCGTTTTGGCAGGGCGTATCCTTTACCCAGTTCACTGCATTTTGGGGCGAAGGGCACCGAAATCACGCGTTTTCGCGTCGTTTTCACCGCTCTGGGGCTGCTGTTTTCCTGTTTGTTGGAAAGCCAGTTCTCCGAACCCGCAATGGACCAAATCCCGGAGATGCCGCGAATATGCGCGGCAAATATTCTGATGGCGAATGAAATTGTCAAAGAGATGATTGAAGCTGGTGTCCACTTTGGTCACCGCACCAGTCTCTGGAATCCGAAGATGGCTCCTTACATCTTCGGCAAGAAAAACCAAATCCACATCCTCGACATTCGCGAAACGCTTCGTGGTTTGCTTCGAGCGAAGAAGTATCTGTCGCAAGTCGCCGCTGGCGGCAGCTTGATCCTGTTCGTCGGTACCAAGCGTCAAGCTGGTGAAGCCGTCGAAGAGCAGTCGCTGCGTTGCGGCATGCCTTTCGTCAGCGAGCGTTGGCTCGGTGGCACGCTGACCAACTTCCGCACCATTCGCAGCCGTCTGGGCCGTTTGGAAGAGTTGGAAGCCCTGCGTGCAGGCGACGGCATCAACGACTACAGCAAGAAAATGCAATCGTCGCTGAACCGCGAATATCGCAAGATGTATCGCAACCTGAACGGTCTGCGAACGATGAACCGTTTGCCAGAAGTCATGTTCATCGTTGACCCCGGCAAAGAACGCAACGCAGTTCGCGAAGCAAAACGATTGGGCATCACAACCGTTGCTCTGATCGATACCGACAGCGACCCAAGCCAAATCGATTTGCCGATTCCAGGCAACGACGACGGGATCCGCAGCGTTGAAATGATCATGCGTGAATTGGCCGACGCCGTGATCGCTGGCAAGGGACAAACCCAAACCGAAGCGGCACCGAATGCACAAGCTGCTCCTGAAGCACCCGCCGCCCCAGCAGAACAACCTGCTGCAGAAGCTGCCGCCGCGTCTAGCGAAGGCTGATCTCGACCCCACATTCACTGAATTCAATCAACGATTAGGAAACAGAAACATGACGACGATTTCCGCTAAGGCGGTGAGCGAACTTCGCAAGTCCACCGGCGCTGGGATGATGGACTGCAAGAAGGCACTGGAAGAATCCGGTGGCGACTTGGACGGCGCGATGGATTACCTCCGCAAGAAGGGCCAAAAGGTCGCCGCCAAACGTGCCGACCGTGAAGCTTCGGAAGGCGTTGTGGCTGCCGTGGTCGAAGGCAACAAAGGTCTGCTTCTGTCGCTTGGTTGCGAAACCGATTTCGTTGCTAAGAACGAAGCGTTCATCGAGTTGACCAACACCATCGCCAAGATGGCTTTCGATGCGAACTGCGCGACCATCGATGATGTCAACGCACTCGAGATTGACGGAACGACGGTCAAGGAACGCTTGGTCAACGAAACCGGCAAAGTCGGTGAGAAGATCGAAGTCACCAACCTGGAAGTCGTCGAAGGCGAAAACTTGTCTTCGTACATCCACGCGGGTGCGAAGATCGGCGTTTTGGTTTCTTACAAAGATGGTGCGAAGGACGACGCGGATCAATTCTTCCGTGGCGTTTCGATGCACATCGCTGCGATGAAACCACAGATCCTCGATCCAAACGAATTCGACGAAGATTTCGTTCAGAAAGAAACCGAAGCTCTTCAGGCTCAGATCAACGCTGAGAATGAGTTGAACGAGAAGGAAAACCTCGGCAAGCCGATGAAGAACGTTCCTCAGTTCGCTAGCCGTCGCCAACTGACTCCTGAAGTCTTGGCTGCGACTGAAGAAGCCATCAAGGCTGAACTGAAGGCCGAAGGCAAGCCTGAGAAGATCTGGGACAAGATCGTTCCTGGGAAGCTCGATCGCTTCATTGCTGACAACACATTGCTCGACCAAGAGCGTTGCTTGTTGAGCCAGTTCTACGCACTGGACGACACCAAGACCGTGGAAGCTGCGATCAAAGATTTCCACCCCGAAGCCGAAGTGGTGGCCTTCAAACGAGTTTCCGTCAACTGATCGTTGACTCGCAAATTTGAAATTCAAAACGCCTTGTTCATGGCTTTCATGAGCAAGGCGTTTTTTTGTGATCCAAACGTAGCCGGATTCGCGGAGAATTCGGACTCTTCTACAAATCCAACGTCTGCAACAACGACATCGTTGCGACGCCATAGAACGTGTATTCGACGTCCGGAGTTTGATCGAGAGCGAAACCGACGAAGCCGCCGTCACGCTGCATGGACTCGGCGTAGCTTTGTAGTCTCGCCGCGTCGATTCGCGAGCCGGCACCGAGATCGACCAGCGTGATCAGACCGGTGCAAGAACTCAGCAGGTCGGCAAACGGGATGCGAGTGTTCGCGGCCAGTCCGCCTTCGTCGCCTTGCATTTCAAGCAAGAACTCGATCGTGTCGGTTTGCTGCGCAGGATCCAGATGACCGAGGGTTTTGAGTGATCCAATCGCCGCGGCCGTTGGATTCACGCCCGCTCGTTTTGCGACGCGAATTTCCCGGTAACCTCCGTCGGGTTGATTTTGTCCGGCGAGGAATCGCAGGACTTCGTCGACGTTCGGAACGGGGACTTCCATCAGTTCATGACACAAGACTGACAGAAACGTTTGATAGGTGCTGCCCGCACGGCCTTCGGGGGTTTTCGCGAATCCGCCGTCTTCGGTGCGAAGGTTAGCAAGCAAGGCTGCGACGTTGTCACGCCACTGGCTATCCTCATCGGAAATCACCACGACTCCCGCGGCCATTTCGAGGATGGCGGCACCGAAGATCAGCGACATCAGGTCGACGATGGAATCCCGCTTCTGCATTCTTCTTCGCAGAAAGATCCCCGCGTCTTCGGCGATCGTTGAATCGAGTTCGCCAAGCACCCAGAGCGTTCGTAATGCAAACGAGGTGTAGTACGGATCGCTTTCGCCTTCTCGGCCAGCGAACCCACCGTCATCGCGTTGTCGCGATTTCAACCATTCAGCATGGCGAGTTCGAAATTCAGGGCTCAAGCGGCTTGCACCGACGGACAATCGAAGCGTCAGTTCCTGCAGGTAGCCACTCAAATCAAATCGCCAACAAGATGTCCAGCATTTCCGCTGCGGTTGAAATCACACGCGACGATGCTTGGAACGCGCGTTGGTACGAGATCATCTTAATCGACTCTTCGTCGATGTTGACACCGGTGATCGCAAGGTGCTGGCTTTGCAGCGAAGCGTACAAATCGTTGAGTCCCGCGGTGGCGCTATTCTGCACGCTGATTTCGCGTCCCAGAGCAGAGATGGTTTGTTCGTGCATCCCACGAATCGATCGATTTCCGAGTTCATCAAGCGGTTGATCGACGATGTCCAGCAAGTTGTAAAGCGTGTTCGTGTCCGCGTTGATGCCTCCGTCAGAAATCGCGAGCAAGTCGATGTTGTCTTTGACGACGGAGTTGACTTCGATGTCCACGGCCGACGTTCCTGTGAAGAACGTGTTCAATCCAGCAGCCGCAAGGAATCCGCTGGTGTCTTCGCCAAAGGTGAATTCCGACGTGGATGAGTCGCTGTCGATCCGAACGCGTCCGTCACCCGAGATGGAAGCGGTCACGCCATCGATCGCGTTGATATCAGCGACGATCGATGAGACCGTTGAGTCATCGATGGCTCCTAGGTTTCGAACGTTGATTCGAGTTGTGCTGATCAGTTCGCCACTGCCGTCCACGATGTTGAAATCAAAGCTTCCGTTCTTCGGTTCAAACGGCAGTTCCGCGGCGCTCAATGGAACACCCGCTTCGCTCGTGTTGCTGGAAACCAACGACGAGAAACCTGTGCGTCCTTGTCCTTGCGAGTGGACACTGTTTACGCCTCGGATGAGAGCCGCGGCCATTTGGTCCAGGCTCTCCACGTACTCGCCGAAAACGCCGCCGCGGGCTTCGATGGCGGCGCCCAGTTTCCCGCCTGTCGCTTTCAAAGGTGCGTCAGTGTCGACGATTCGAACTTCCAATCCGCCCGCGTCCTCGTCGTAGGCCGCGTAGACCTCGCGACGATTCCCGTCGGCAATCAAGTAGTCCCCGCCCACAAAGACACTGACGTTTCCGGAGGCTTGCTCTTGGAAGTTGATGTTGACGTAGCTGGCCAACTCCTCGAGGTCTCGATAGCGTTGATCACGAAGGCCTGTGGCATCACTACCGAGTGTCCCGCCGCCTTCGATGGTCGCGATTTCCACGTTGAGTGCTGCGATTCGTTCGGTCAGTCGGTTGATTTGCGTGGCGGCGTCATCCACCTCTGAATTCCAGCCGTCTTGCAGTTCGCCGGCACTTGTCCGGATTTGTTTCATGCTGGTGGCCAAGGCTTCGCCTTGAATAACCACAAACTCGCGAGTGGCTGCGTCGTTGGGCTGGGTCGATAGGTCGTGCAACGCGTTGTTGAAAAGACTGAACTGTTCGTTGAGCCCGCCGCCATCCAAGTCCGTGATCAACGTTTCGAGCTGACCGTAGGCGGAACTGAGTGAGTCCGCACCGGCGGCCTCCGTCTTCGCGTTGAACATCCGCTCGGCCAGCTGCTGGTCAATGACCTGCACGACACCGGTGGCGCGAACACCGTGACCTTGGATCAGGTTGCCTTGGCGATAGGCCACCGCAGGCGTCTGCTCGAGACGCTGGCGGATGTAGCCTTCGGTGTTGGCGTTGGCGATGTTGTTGCCAACGACTTGCAGTCCAATCTGGGCCGCGTCGAGCGCGCCCTTGGATTGTTGAATGGTGCCGAACAGCCCCATGGTCGTCTCGCGAAAGTGTGAAGCCGAACGTTCGTGCGCGCACACGTGTATTCGTTGGTTCGGCACATTCAGGCGTTAAACTTGACTCAATCGGCTCAACAGTAAACAAAGCCTTCGCGTGGGAAGCGGTCATGCTTGGCGATTTGACGATGGTTCACGCGATTCCAACCGGACCAAGCGCCCACACCCGCCAGCACGGCGTCCAAGGCGTCGCCACCAGGATTGCTCAAGATCACCCGTCGTCGGTGAGCGGAGATTTGAATGATCTCTCGAAGGCCGCGGAGGATTTGCTGGCGGGTTCGAAGATGGACCGGGTCGATTAGCTTGTTCCCGGTTTGTTTGTATCGCTGGTGAGGCAGCTGCATTCGTTTCAGCGTTGACGAAGGACAGGCCTCAACCACGATGTTGCGTATGGCGGTGGAGGCTTTGCCGGTCATTGATCGGGCGAGCTTGTCCGCCTGGAATGGCATGACGGCGGTTGTGGGCGAATCCTTGATTGGTAGTAAGACATCGCGCATGCCGTGAAACGTTTGGTAGATGATTCGGTAGTGGTAGCAATCAAAAGGTGTCTGCGTTTCGCGATCGGTTTCACGACGGATGTGAATCGCATCGGATCGCCTGCGAGCCAATTCCACCAGAGAACGCCCATAGCTTTTCGCATCGCCTGAGTGAATCGCGACGTGGTTCAGTTGATCGTTCCAGCTTCCCAGTGCCAGCTCGACCGGCAGCCCAAACGGAAAGTCCATTCCCCACAGAGCACCTTCGCTGGCCATGATTCGACTCGTCAGCCACGGATAGACGCGTTCTCGTTCGTCCTGCCCGGCGACCCTCCCGAGTGGTTGAAGATCCACCAGTTTCAGCGGCGGCGAAGTGGAGCCATTCGGCGAAATCTGGATTTCGGCGATCCAGGCGTTCTTTCCAGCCAAGGCGGCACCGCTGAAGTCGACCCCGAACACGGTTTGGAAGCGAACCTTGGCCCCAGAAGTGCGAAACATCGCTCCGTACGTGTCTCGCTTCACGTTGACCAAGTTTTGTTCTCCAGTGACAATTCGGTTACGGAAGTCTTCGAACCCATTTCGTTTTTCCCGCTGAAACTACCTCATGAGTACCGCCCCGTCGCAGCAACACGCCTCCGCCCAAGTCCCCGATCCCCGCGGGCGATTTGGCGATTTTGGTGGCCGTTTCGTTCCCGAAACACTCACGCGGGCACTCGATGAGCTCTCCGAAGAGTACGACAAGGCCAAGCGGGACCCTGAGTTCCAGCGAGAACTGGATGGTTTGCTGAAGACTTTCGTCGGTCGTCCAAGCCCGTTGTATCACGCCAAGCGATTGTCGTCGGCCGTTGGCGGAGCCCAGATTTGGTTGAAACGCGAAGACCTCAATCACACCGGTGCTCACAAAATCAACAACACGATCGGCCAGGCTCTGCTGACATTGCGGATGGGCAAAACCCGAGTGATCGCCGAAACCGGAGCCGGCCAACACGGCGTGGCCTCGGCGACCGCTTGTGCACACTTTGGGCTGCCCTGCACCGTTTACATGGGTGCGGAAGATATTCGGCGGCAAAAACCCAATGTGTTCAGTATGAAGTTGCTCGGCGCCAATATATCGGCCGTCGAGTCCGGTTCGCGAACGTTGCGGGACGCGGTCAATGAAGCGATGCGAGACTGGATGGCTTCGGTCGAGGACACCCACTACATCATTGGCAGCGTGATCGGTCCTCACCCGTTCCCCATGATGGTTCGCGATTTTCAATCGGTCATCGGCCGCGAAACTCGCGAGCAGTGCCGGGACACGTTTGGGCGTTTGCCTGACTGCGTCGTCGCTTGTGTTGGTGGTGGCAGCAACGCGGCCGGCATGTTTTATCCGTTTGTGGAAGATGAAGGCGTGCGAATGGTCGGCGTCGAGGCCGGCGGTCGATCCGCAACAGCTGGTGATCATGCGTCGCCATTGTCATACGGAAACCCCGGTGTCTTGCACGGCAGTTACAGCTACGTGATGCAGGACGAGGATGGTCAAACGTGCGACGTGCATTCGATGAGCGCTGGGTTGGACTATCCCGGTGTTGGTCCAGAACACAGTTATTGGAAAGACACTAAACGCGTTGACTACATCGATTGTCGTGACGATGAGGCGATGACCGCGTTTGAACGATTGGCATCCAGCGAAGGTATCTTGGCAGCGTTGGAAACGTCCCATGCGGTCGCCAAAGCCATCGAGATCGCTGGCAAGATGTCGGACCAAGAACACCTGGTGATCTGCTTGTCCGGGCGAGGCGACAAGGACTCGATGGAAATCGCTCGTCTTCGCGGCGAAGAGTGGTGAGCCACGGATGTTGTCTGACGTTTCGTTGGACGTCCTCTCACGACTGTTTGCAGATATCACCTGACCGTTTGACTCTTCTTCTCTGATTGCATGTCCGCCCAAGACCGTACCCTGGATCACTACCAGGAATTGATGACCATCAACGCGACTTCGCATGTGTTGCGAACCGGCCGTGAACTGGGTTTGTTCGACGCGTTGATCGAAGGCCAAAAGACGATTGAGGTGCTGACCGAACGCACCGGATGTCCCGAATCGCGATTGTCGCTTTTGCTGCGATCGTTGATCTCGGTGGGCATCATCGAAAAGTACGAGGATGACTATGCGATCTCATCCGTGGCACGTTTGCTGTGCCAATACGATGCGGACTTGGGTGATGCCGTTTGGCAGAACGCGTCGACTGCTTTGAAATCGGAATCGCAATCGTCCGCCGAAGCCGCTGTCCCGCAAAGCCGTTTTGATTCCATCGCTGCGACTCAGTGGGTGCACACTCCCGCGGCGATGCAGGCGGCCGAGATATTGGACTTTGGACCGACGCCGGGAGAAGAAGGCGAAGGCGAGGGCACGGTTCTGAGTTCCGATGAATCGAAACCCCAAACCTTGCTGGACTTGGGTTGTGGCTCGGCGGTTTGGAGTTGTGCGGCGGCTCATCGTGACCCGCAACTTCATGTCACATTGGTGGATCACCCCGGCGCTTTGGAAGCCGCCATGGCCACAGCCAATTCGATTGAATTGGGTGATCGTTTCGAGTCCATCGAAGGCGACGCTCTGACCGCAGAGCTTTCTGGAAATCAGTACGACCATGTGTTGATCGCTCAACGACTCAACAGCTACTCGCCCGATCAAATTCGTCTTATGTTGCAACGTGCAACGTCAGCGGTGAAGCCCGGCGGACGAGTGATCGTGATTGATTCGTTTGAAGGCCCAAACCGACCGAGTCTGGCAGAGTCGATCGAAGCGTTGCGAATCGGAATCGAAACCGAAGGCGGCGCGGTGCCCGAGTTGAAAGAGGCACAAGAACGAATGAAAGATGCCGGGTTGGAATCGATCCAGTTCACCTTCATCGCCGCCAGTCGCGTTGGTTTGGGACTGATGACGGGAATCAAGCCGTGATGGTTTCCAACCCTTCGTCGCGAGACACGAGTGTGCCAGTCGGATCTGACATGGGTGATGACCCATGGTCGTGGTGGCGAGACCGGATGCCGGTAACCAAACATTGGGCTTACTTTGATCACGCGGCCGTGGCTCCGATCAGCCAACCTGCCGCGGAAGCTCTTCGTTCATTCGCTGATGTTGCCGCATCGCACGGTGATGTCCACTGGATGGATTGGTCCAATGCGGTCAATCGATTGCGAGACCTGACGTCGGAGTTGATTCATTGCGACAAGGAAGAAGTCACCTTGGTTCCCAACACCACCACGGGAATCAATCTGGTTGCCGAAGGTTTGGATTGGAAACCCGGTGACAACATGGTTGTTCCGGAGGGTGAGTTCCCAAGCAACCTGTACCCGTGGCTGAACCAGCAATCTCGCGGAGTCGAAATTCGAATCGTTCCGCGTCGCGATGGACGCGTCGAAGTGGCCGATTTGATAGCTCACGTCGATGAACGCACGCGATTGATTTCGGTCAGTTGGGTTGGTTACGCCAGCGGCTTTCGTGTGGATCTGGATCAGTTGGTGAAGGAAGCCCATGCCCGCGGTGTGCTGGTGTTCCTCGACGCGATCCAGGGATTGGGCATGTACCCGCTCGACATGCGAACCTGCGATGTCGACTTCGTTGCCGCCGATGGGCACAAGTGGTTGCTGGGACCCGAGGGTGCCGGGGTGGCGGTGATTCGCAAACGCCATTTGAGTTCGCTGCGTTGTCCGACGGTGGGTTGGAAAAGCGTTGAGAACGCTCACCTGTTTTCAGGATCCAAGTTTGAGTTGCGTGAGGACGCGTCCCGTTTCGAGGGCGGTTCGCTAAACCAATCGGGAATGATCGCGTTTGCGGCCAGTCTGGAGATGTTCACCGCCGTTTCGCAACGATCCGGTGCCGACGCAATCGGAAACCGTGTTTTGGAACGAGCTCAGCGTCTTCGCACGATGCTGACTCAGGCCGGTGCGAAGTTGTTGTTTGGCCCGTGGGATGAGACGCCTCACGCCAGTGCGATCACAACGTTTGAAGTGCCGGGGGAATCGCCCGACGATTTTCGCACTCGGGCGCTCGATGCGGGCGTGGTGATCAGTTGTCGCGGTGGCGGCATTCGAGCCAGCGTTCATGTCTATAATGACGACGCGGATTTGCAACGATTGGCCGATTTGGTCGCCTCGTCCCCCGCTGTCTCTTCTTCCAATCCAGCGCGGAGCTGATCTGTTTTGACTCTGAACTCCTCCAATGACGCGGGTGAGCTTTCGCATTCCATCGCTGTGTACACCGGGTCATTCGATCCCGTCACGCTTGGGCATTTGCACATCATTGAACGTGCATCGAAGTTGTTTGACACGTTGGTGGTCGGGATCGGCATCAATGCTGACAAAAAGTCTTTGTTCAATCCAGAAGAACGCATCGAGTTAGTGCAAACGATCTCGAATCACTTGCCCAACGTCCGTGTTCAAACCTTCGATGGTTTGGCGGTTGATTTCGTTCGTTCACTTGGGGCGGGCGTCATGGTGCGAGGCATCCGGCCGCTTACCGACATCGCGGGCGAGTTCACCATGATGATGGCCAATCGTCAGCTGGATGCAGACATCGAAACGGTGTTCTTGATGGCCGACGAACGGTTTGCTCACGTCAGTTCATCGCTGTTGAAACAGATCGCTGCACTTAGCGAGAACGACGATCACTTGGCGAAATTTGTACCTCGTCCCATCATTCCGTCATTGCGGGCCAAGCTGGCTGCTCCATCCGTGTGATCGTTCCGGGGATCCAATCGATGTCCGGAAACTCGCCACACTCTCAGTCGTCCTCGCCAACACGTGCTCGGCAAGTTCGCACGGCGATGTCAGAGCAGTTGCCGCCTTGGGGCGTGTTGGTGCTGGAGAGTCATCACGCTCCCGATTTTTCGATGCAGTGGCGTGAGCACGCGTTCGTCAAAATCGTTTACTTCCTCAGCGGCGCGGGGATGTTTCATCTCGATGATCGAGTCATCGAATTCTCAGCTGGCGATGTGTTCGTGATTGCACCGCATCAGCGAAATCGAATATGTGATGGCGAAGGAACACCGTCCAGTTTGTATGTCGGCTGCATTTGCGAGAATGTGTTGAAGGCGGAGCCCGTCACCGTAGAAAAGATTGCCTCGGGCAAGTTATCGGGCGGTAGTCGGCAAACGCATTTTGTCGCCTCAACGTTGCGGCGGATGGTTTACACGCAAGACTTGGCATTGGCCTCGTGTGGCGTCGACATGATGATCGACGCTTGGCGTTTGCTTCGGGGTGTGACCGATTTTGATTGCAATCGAAAGGAAGGAAATGATGCGGTGGCTCTTGAGCCAAGCCGTGTCGCGCAGGTAACCGACGCCGAAATCGTGCAGCAGTACATCGACGAGTTGCAGACATCGTTCTTGGAAGCAACGACGATTGATGCCGCTGCGAATCAACTCAATTTGTCTCGCCGCACCTTCACCCATCTTTTTCGTGAGCTGACCGGCACGACTTGGCTGCGACGAGTGCGAGAGCTCGGAATCGAGCACGCCAAGAAACTGTTGCAGGAAACCGATTTACCGATCGCGTCGGTTGCCTTCGAATCCGGTTTCGCTGACCTGTCGACTTTCTATCGAAGATTCACATCCATGGTCGGCCAATCACCGGCCGCCTATCGCCAGCAAGTGGAACGGTCTTGAACCTCGTTCTCAGCAGACGCCACCGAGACGCCCGCTGAGATAGCTTTCATGCAGGTTACCGATCCGACGGATCAGAAGTCGGCGGAGACTTGCTCTTTGGTGGCACGTGTGCCGAGAGCTCCCCACAAACCGTAAGGACTGGGCATACCAGGTGCCCGATTGCCAGTTCCGTTCCACCAAATGTTTCCAGCGGATTGATCACCGGCTTCGATGGAGTCCGTGATAAACTTGACCGCGCCATCGCCCAGGAGAATGTGAACTCCGCCCTGGTGGCGACTGCTAGGCGGATAAAGCCCAGGTTGCCAGGTGCTGTTGCCGGTACTGCAAACCGCTGAGTTGGGAGGGGCGATCGTCGTGATAGCGGTGAAGACAGGGAAACCACACGCCCATTTCAAACCTCTTTGGATCTGAGCTCCACCAGCAAACGTGGCGGACGATGCCCAAAACGCTGGACGGTCGGGATCAATTTCGATCGTGTTACATAGACCAGGGTTGTTGATGATCGTCGCACCGAAGTTGGCATCATTCACAACCTGGGTGGTTTTGTGGCGGTCGCCCAAGTCTGTGTTCATTTCGCCGACCATGATGGTGTTGGAAAGACCGTCCAGCACGTCTCGAAATTTCAAAGCGACACGAGACCGGAACATGCCGCGGTTCGACTTGTTGGCCCGTGGGTATTCCGTTGGATTGGGCTTGGCGGTTTCGTACACGCCGCCGGTGTTTTGCTGACCGAGCGCATCTCCCAAACTCATGCCAAAGTTCGTGCGTCCCTGTCCTGGCAAGCCGTTGCCGGGATCACTGGGGCAACGGTAGGTTGCAACGTTCGTCATCCAAGGGTCGTAGCGTGCTGTTGTGTGGTGAGTAAGCGACATCTCGGGATTAGGACCGAACGCGTTGTAGTACAGATCAGAGCCCGCTGGTTCGACGACTTTGAACTGGTTGGCGATTTGCTCCCAAAGACCCTGTTGTTCGATGAACGGCAGGATCGGAACCAAGGCACTGCGGTTGAATCGATTGTTGCCTCCCAACGATCCACCCAATGTGCGTGGGATAACCGAGTCGCCAGTGCTGCCGGACACTCGTGATGTACCTCCGCGGCTCATCGGAAGCTGGTTGTAGGCAGAGTGATAGTTGTGGATTCCCAAGCCTATTTGTTTGGCGTTATTGCTGCACTGCATCCGTCGTGCGGCCTCACGAGCAGCTTGCACTGCAGGCAGTAACAATCCGACGAGAACGCCAATGATGGCGATCACAACGAGGAGCTCGACCAATGTGAATCCGGGTTTGGCCGAATGTGGTTGCACCGAAGCAACACGCGGCTTGGTTTTGGGAAGGCGAGAGAGAATGATCATGAAAATGGCACGCTTTGAAAGGTAGTAAATGGTGTGTCGCCTCAGCGATGGCTGAAGCCGCGCAATCAGCGTGGGAGTGATTGCAATGGAGCTTCGTCAGAAAGGGTGGGAGTGACGAAGTGTTTCAAATGAAAGACAAAACAAGTGAGCGAGGAGCTCACCTACAGAGTGAGTTCTGTTACTCAGAAACTCGGCCCGCTTCGAATTCAGCAGACTCATCAACCATGGAGTCGTTCGGATCGGCGACGTGATCGGGATTGTCTTGGAGGTACTGCTCGATTTCGTTGGCAGCAGGACCAGGAGCATTGGACTGCTCGCATCCGACCGCGGAAGAGAAAGCGAGCAGCAAACCTGGGACGGCAAAATTCAGCAGAAGTTTGCGTGTAAAACGTTGGGACATCGAAATTACCCGGAGAGAAAGGATTGTATGAATACGCAGGATGAGCGTGTCTTCGTTCAATCTTAACGGGGTGTCAATCGCCGGGGAACCGTTGCTTGGGCGGGGGATCAGCCCTTGGTCGATAGCAATCTCGATGATCGTCGTCGGCTCATAGCGGGCGGAAGTGCGATGTTTTGCAACGTACTTCGGGGCTTCCGCTCCGAGTTATGAACGCCGATTCTTCCGGAGCCATTCATGCAAATTCGCCACGGATGGGGCCGTCATCGCTGTCTTGGGATGAGCGCCCCAAGACCACTCACGGTGAGAACACGTCAAACAGTGTGTCGGGAGGCGTGAGGTTTGCATCAGGCTTTTTGGGCGATGCTTTGGGAGCCGTCTTCTTTCTTGCCGCTTTCTTCTTCGGTTTTGTGGCTGAAGCGGCCGGTTTGGCGGATGACGCGGAGGCAGGTGAGTTGTTTTCACCAAGCCGGTGCACGTGATATCCGTTCTCGGGAAGTGTTTCGGATGCCAAGTCGACCAAGTGATCGTGGTGCGTGAACAGGATGACTTGAGTGGTGGTGGAGAGATCCGAAAAGACCTTGAGTGCCGCAGCGGCCCGGCGATCGTCAAGCTGGATCAAGCAATCGTCGATGATCAGCGGGATCGCATTGGCGTGGGCCAACTGATGTTTCAGCGACGCCAATCGCAACGCCAAATACAGAGCATCCGCAGTTCCCGTGCTCATGCGATTGGCCGGCACCTCGACGCCGTCTCGCACACCGAACAGCGATGGTTTGTCGCTGTCGCCGTAGTCGACCCGTAATGATTGGTATTCGTCGCAGGTCAGCGTGGCGAAAAATGATTCTGCCTCGCGTAGCACAGGTTCTTGGTTTTGGTTGCGGTAGTGTTCCATGGCCCGTTGCAAGATCGACGCTGCCAATCGCAGACGGATGTACTCTTCCGATTCCCGTTGGAGTTTTCCGAGCGAGAACTGCATGTGTTGGGAGAGCTTGGATGCCTCGCTGCTTCCATCGATGGCACCCAGTTTTTGATTCAAACTCCAGAGTTCTTTTTGTGATGCCGAGAGTCTTTCGTCCAGTTCGTCTTTCTTATCAGTCAGCTGTTTCAGTTCTTCGACGATCATGGCGGGCTGCTGGTCCCGCAAAGATTCAACGAACGATTCGCGATCTTGACCACTCGCCCAATGATCCAACTGGGATTGCAAGTCTTCTACTTTGGATTGGGCGAGGATGCGTCGACGACTGCGTTCTTCCACTTCGCCCAGCTCCTCCGGGGCGGAACAATGGGCTTCGTCGCAGAGTTGTTGCTGCGTTATCGTGAGTCGTTCCAACTGCTCGTTGGCATCCGCGAGTTCGCGTTCGCGTTGGCGGAGTTGCTGTTGGACTTCGTCGCGAGCGCTGCGAGCACGTTGTTCCCGTTGCAAACGTTCGTGTGCCGAGTTGATTGTTTCAGCCAACTCGGTCAAGCCGGCGGTGTCGACTGATGGATTGGTTGAGGATTCTGAGTCGGCCTTTGGCGAGGCCAAGGAATCATGTAGCCGAACCGCTCTTCGGACAAAGGCATCGGTTTCTTTGCTGATCGAATCGATGCGAAGTGAAATGTCGTCTCGTTGCTTCTTTTGACCGATCAGCTGCGTGATCGAATCCATCATCGACAACGCGTCTTGCGGAGCGGGTTTGGATGTCAGTTTGAGCGACGCGGTGAGTTCGTCCCACTGTTGGTCCCAAGCGTCCAATGCGCTCTGTCGACGTTGCAGCTTGGATTCCAAGCCGGGGATCTCGGTTCTGCATTCGTCGCGTTTGTTCTCGCGTTGTTCGCGAAGTTTGAGTTGTTGAGCCTGCTCCGCACGTTGGGTCAACGCCACGTCATGCAGACGCGAAAGAGTGGTGCTGGTTTGTTCGAGTGAATCCTCGGACGAGTTGTCGGAGCCTTCACTTTCCAACGCTTGTTGCAGACGCGAAATGGCTTGTCGAAGTTGAGCGTGCGATTGATCGCGTTCGGCAATTGCGGTTTGCAACTCCGCAAAGTGTTCGATCAATTTTTGATGATCCGACATCCAGGTTCGCATCGCATCGGGATCACTTGCTGGGATGCCAGCCGCTTGCCAAATGGCTTGCCAGTTCTCTTGAGCCTTTGTCAGGGAGTCTTGCGCGGCGGCCAGCGCGGCGTCGTGTTCGGAAGATTGTCGACGCAGTTGGTCCAGGTTGTTCTGAGCGGCTTGTCGTCGGTAGATCAATTCGTGTTGCGACTGGAAGACGTCCGCGAGCGAGTCGGCTCGATGGATTGCCAGTTCGGCTGCAGCAAGCTGTGCGGCCCATTGGTCGGCGGAGTATGAATCCGCGTTCTGCTTCATCGCATCGATGATTTCGTCGCGGTGCTGACGAGCGTCGCGAAGATCTTCGGGCGTTGGGAGGTCCCCCGTGTCCGCGTTCAACGAGGTGAGCTTTTCTTCCGCGTTGGCGAGGGCTTGTTGAAGTTCCTGACCACGTTGCTGGCTCAACATGACGTCTTTGCCAGCCCGGTCGAGTGCTTGCGTCAGATCCGTCAGCTGTGACTGCGTCGGCAGCGACAGCTCGACAGCGAATTGAATCGCATCGTCATCGCCGTTCGAGTCGAGTTTTAATCGCCGATGAATGGTTTGGCATTCGCGAGCCAGTTTTTCGACTTGCGATTGTTCTCGGCGGGCGGCTTCGATCCAGCGTTCCGGGGCACCCATCTCATCGAGCGTACGGTCGAGCAATTGGAACTGCGTTGGCGCGTTGGACTCGGCCAATGCCTCCTCGGCCATTGTCAGTTCCCGTTTGGCTTGATCGAGCTGATCCGAGGCGTCATCGCGTTGTTGAACCAGTTTTTCGTATTCGCTCGCCAATCGTTGGATTTTGGCCCGTTGCGACTCACTGATTTGCAGCGAGTCCACTTGTTGTGTCAACGCATCAGAATCGGTTGCCTGCTGTGCAGATGCGGGGGGGACTTCAGCGAAGGCCAAGTCATGGAGCTGCGATCGCATCTCTCGTTCAAGGGCCGCCAGCGATTGTTGCAGGGTTTCTTTTTCGATTTCGGCTTTTTCACGACCGGGAAGTTCGCGATACAACGCGAGGATTTCATCCTCGAAGAGTCCGATGGATTCATCGTTTCCGAGTTGCTTCAGTTGCTCCGTCAAATCGACATGGTTTTGTTGCAAGGTTTGCAGCAGACGGGTCGTCGATTTCTGTTCTTGTTCCCATTCGCGTCGTCGATCCGGGAAGTCATCCGAAAGCATGGGCGCGTCTTGCACGCTGGCTAATTCTTGCGTCGCCGTTTTCCAACGAGGGATCAACGGCAAGGCTTGTTCGGCCGACTTCAGTTGAGCGATTTGTTGAGCGAGCGATTGGGACTCTTCACGCCAGCCTTGGATTTGCTGTTCTTTTTCAGCCAGTTGCTTTTGCAAGTCGGAGAACTCAGCCGGTGGGACTTGAGCTTCGCGCAGCCGACGACGCATCTCGTCGAGTTCTTGCAGGATGTTGTTGATCGTGGGTGTCTTGCCGGTGCGTTTGAAGCGTTCACTGGCTTCGGAATCAAGCTGTTCATAAATTTCGCGAAGACGCCCGATGCCGGCTCCAGCTGAGAACAGGATTTCGCCGAGTTCACCTTCGCCTCGCAATATTTGTTCGCCGCCAAGTAGCAGCTCTTCGTGCGACAAACCAAATCGCGAGCGGAAGGTCGGTTCGTCGATGCCGCCGAGCATTTGGGCCAATTCGGAGTCAGCGATTTCAGTTTGGTCGTCTGCACCACGCAGCGTGTTTTTGCGACCTCGACGTCGAATGCACTCGAGAACTTTTTCAGTGCTGGTTCCGTCGCTGGAGTGTGTCGTCAGGCGTCCACCAACACGAAGTTTCGCTGCGGGATGCAGGAAGGCATCATCGGCTCGAGTGGCCATGCCGAACAACCAAGACGAGATGGCTCGTAGGCTGGTTGATTTTCCGGATTCGTTGGGGCCAACGATCAAGTGGAATCGGTTGGGACCGGCGGAAAGATCGAGGCTGCGGTCGGTGATGTGGCCAAAGGCGATCAAGTCCAAGCGTTCAATGATCATCGTTTGCCTCCTTGCAGTCGGGCGAGCAGCTCTGTGGTTGCCGCTTCGATCCATTCGTGACGTTCTTCGGGATCGTCGAGGCGAATGGGGGCTTGGTCGCCGCTGAATTCGGTTGGCAGTTTCTTCAGCAATGGCGAGATTTCGTTGTTCAACCATTCCAAGTCTGCGTTGTCGGATTTCAATTCTTCGACAACGGACAGGATGCTGTGCAGCGGGCCCTCCTGGTTTGCATCGTGTTGTTCGGTGTGTGAACGATCGACTTCGGCCGAGGTTTTGACCTTCAACCGTTCCAGCCAAACCTGTCCGTGGCCGTGGGTGACCGAAGTGGCTCGCAGCGACGCTTCCAGATTGGATTGTTCCCGCATCCATTGGTGATGCAGTGGTGACTCGCCGGACAAGATGACTCGCGTGACCAGCAACCGATCTTCGACCTGTTGCAGTTGGTCGTTCATCCAAGCTTCGTAGGCGTCCATCAATTCATCGGTGTGCGACCATTCGCTTGCGTTGGCATCGAACGTTTCAAATCGAACGACATCGAGTGGGACGAATCGGCGCTGGGTTTGGTTGCGAGAGTCAACGTCGACGATGATGCAACCTTTCGGTCCCGATTCGCGAATGTGTCGGCCTTGGATGTTGCCGCTGAAGACGACCGGGGCGGTGCCTTCGATTTGATGCTCGCCGCGCAAGTGAATGTGTCCGAGAGCCCAGTAGTCGTAGCCTTTGTCAGCGAGTTGTTGGGGGGAACAGGGAGCGTACGGATCATGACCGTCCAAGCCTGACAATCCCGTGTGCAGGATGCCGAGGTTGAACATGCCGCCGGTTGGCCCGGGGTACTCGGCGGCCATGTCCCCGGTTTCGGCTCGTTTGGCATACGACCGGCCGTGGATGACGATGCCGAGGTCTTCGAGCACCCGTTGGTCGACCTTCTTTTCGCTCAACAGGATGTCGGATCCGTCGGGGTTCTTTGGCAGCGGCAGGTTCGACGTCATCTTATTGGCGGCGTCGTGATTGCCTCGGATGACGGCGACGTGAATTTCATGGTTGACCAACCGGGTGGCTTGTTTGACAAAGAACAGACCCGTGTTTTGGTCAGGCCAATCGCCGTCGTAGAGGTCGCCTGCGATAACGACCAAGTCGACTCGTTCTTCGATCGCCAAGTCGGTCATGTTCTCGAGGGCACGCCGCGATGCCTCGCGAATTTCGTCGACGGGAGCGTCTTCGTAGGCGTCGAGTTTCTGCAGGGGGCTGTCCAGATGAATGTCGGCGGCGTGAAGGATGCGGCGGTGACTCAAAGGGCTTCCTGCGGGCGGGGTGAGTGGCGGGCAAGTTGGGGACGACGACGTCGCGCCGGGTAGCTAGACTGAGCCTCATGATAACGCACCATGTTCGAATCGGCTTCGCGGGGGAAATCTATCTGGCTCGTGCCCAGCGACGGATTGAACGTGGTCGACGTGTGTTGGTGCGGACGCCTCGCGGGGTGGAATTGGCCGAAACACTATCCGTTTGTGAGGATGGTGACACACCAACCACACTGGAAATTCTCCGGCCGACCACACACAACGATGATCTTCTGATCGAGCGTTTGCAGCGGCACAAGGTTCGCGCGGTTCGCGAATGCCAAGCGATTTTGGCGGAGAGCGAATCTTCAGCGGTGTTGTTGGACGTCGATCAATTGTTCGACGGCGGGACGCTGGTGCTGCACTTTTTAGGGGAACCGGATGCTCTTGGCCGCGAGCTGACCGATGCGATCGTTCGCCGCTACGAAGCCGAAGTCAAGAGCATTGAGCTGAGTGATTTGATGCAGACCGGATGTGGCCCGGGATGCGGCACCGCCGACGCTGGTGGATGCGGCGGCGGGTGTTCGTCATGCAGCGGTTGTGGCATCGCCTCAGCGAGACAAAAACAACCGCTTGGATAGGACACGTGGGGCTCGGATCTCGAGTGCGATTTGGTCGTCCTCGTCTGGATCTCCATTCCCTGGCACACTGTCGACATCGAACTGATCGGTCTGGGTGACTTCGGCGTTCAATGTTTTCAACCCGCGAGTGTCGACGCGTGCGGTCAAAACCAATTGGACGCTTGCACCGGACGCCAAGGGGCCGATGTTCCACTGACCCGTCGCTGGGTCATAAGATCCTTGCTGCGGTGAAGCCGGTGGTGCCAGCGTCAATCCATCGGGCAGCAACGATTCAATCACAACGCCGGTGGCATCGGAAACGCTGTCGGCATTGGCCGCCGTCAAGGTGATCGTGATGATGTCGTCGACCTCGGGTTCCAGGTTATCCACCGCCGCGGTGACGCTGACGTCGACGACTTGAGGTGTGACTTCGACGGATGCCAGGTCGTCTTCGTCGCCATCGGCGTTGCCCGGTGTGCTGTCGGGATCGATTTGATCGGACTCGATGATCTCGGCAACGTTGGTCACCGCACCGGACTGTTCAACGAAGGCGTTGATTTGCAGTGTCGCAGATTGGTTGGGATCGAGTTGCGTCAAGGTCCACAGGCCCGTTTGAGCATCGAACGTGCCCTGCGTTGGCGTTGCATCTTGGAAGTTCAATGAACCTGGCAAGATGTCTCGGATCACAACGTTCGTTGCCGGATCGTTGTTGGCATTGGTGACCGTGACGAGGTACTGAATCGTATCGCCGCGGTTGGGGTTGGAAATGTCGACGGACTTGCTCAACGACAAGTCGGCACGAGCGATCATCAAAATCGCTGAGTCGGCATCGTCTTCGTTGACGTCCCCGTTTCCAAACACGCTGTTGCGATCGGGTTGGTCGGCGGAGATGACTTCCGCGAAATTGGTGATGCCGTCACGAAGGATGTCGTCGGTGACGGCGTCTTGGTTGACCGATGCGTTCAGCGTCAGCGTGACCGATTCGTTGCTGGGGATGCTCGGGATCGACCAAGTGCCCGACTGCGGGTTGTAGCCTCCGTCGTCGGTCGATGACGAGACAAAGATCAGCCCGGCGGGCAACGAGTCAGCGATCTCGACGTTGGTGGCTGTCGTCGGGCCCGTGTTGGAAACGGTCAATTCAAATTCGACGGGATCGTCCAAGTCAAAACGCGTGCCGTCAACTGTTTTGCTGAGCGCGAGATCGATCAGTTGTGCTTGGACGTCCACCGAGGCTCGGTCGTCTTCGGCTGGATCGGCGTCGCCGTTGCCCGGCGTGCTGTCAGGGTCACGTTGGTCGCTGGCCATGATCTCTGCCACGTTGGTTTGCAACGATTCGGAGTTCACATTCGCGGTCAATGTCAGTGTCGCGGTTTGGCCGGATGCGATTTCATCGATCATCCAGATCTCGGTGACGGCCGAGTAGGTGCCGTCGGATGTGGTTTGGTCGGTGAGGTCCATTCCGTCGGGCAAGAAGTCTCGGACGCGAATTCCGGTCGCTGGGTCTGGGCCGCTGTTGCGAACGGTGATCGTGAAGGTGACCGCATCGCCAAAGTTGGGCGAGGCGTTGTCGACGGTCTTGGTCAGTGAAAGGTCGGCGCTAGCGAGCGTGACGATCGCGGCGGCGGTGTCGTCTTCGCCATCATCTAACCCACTGTCAGGAACGCTGTCTTGGTCGGCTTGATCGGCAGCAATCACTTCGGCTCGGTTTTCGAGTGTTTCCACGTCACCGATGGTGCCGGTCAGTTCCAGCGTGGTTTCTTCACCGGATGCCAAATCGCCGACGGTCCATAGTCCGCTTGCGGAATTGAATGCACCGGCGGGCGAAGAGGATGTGAAGGTGTATCCATCCGGCAGCGAGTCACGAACGATGATTCCGGTCGCGTCGTCGGGACCATCGTTGCGAAGCGTCAGCGTGAAGGTGACTTCGCCGTTGATCGCGGGACGCTGGGGGGAAGCGGTTTGTGTGAGCGAGAGATCGATCACCGGCGTGGTGATGCTTGCGCTGGCTTGGTCGTCTTCTGCGGCGACGTTGTTGTCAGGCGCCGAGTCGATGTCGTCTTGATCGACGGATGCGACTTCGGCGGTGTTGGTTTGCGTTCCGACTTGGTCGACGATTGCGAACAGGGTCAACGTCGCGGTGGCATCATCGGCCAAGGAATCGATGGTCCATTCGCCCGTGTCGGAATCATAGGAACCGTCGCTGAGCGAGTTCGATTCGTAGGTCATGCCGGCGGGCAACAAGTCGCGGACGACGATGTTGGTCGCCGTGTCTCGCGTGGTCGCGGTCTCGCCATCGTTGGTCAATGTGATTGTGAAAGCGACACGATCGCCGACGTTGGGAGCCGGGTTGTCGACGGTCTTTTCCAGCGACAAATCGATGAACTCGACACGCGCGGTCACGCTGGCTTGGTCGTCTTCGGTCGGTTCGTTGTTGTCAGGCGTGCTGTCCGAGTCGACTTGTCCGGCCGCGATGACTTCGGTGCGGTTGGTGATTGTCGGTGAGTCGGCGGTCACGTTGTTGTTGACGCTGGCGTTGATGATCAACGTCGCGGTGCCGGAGGGAGCCAACTCGCCGACTGTCCAAAGACCGCTGGACGAGTTGAAGCTGCCGGTTGTTGGTGTGGCATCGATGAAGGTCAGTCCGACGGGCAAGTTCTCTTCGACGATGACTCCCGTTGCGGTGTCCAAGCCTTCGTTGCGGACGACGATTTCGTACTGGATGGTTTCGCCCAATCTTGGTGTGAGATTGTCGACGGTTTTAAACAGTTCCAGATCGATTTGTTCGGCTTGCAAGCTCGCTTCCGCTTGGTCGTCTTCGTCGATCAATCCGTTGCCCGGTGTGCTGTCGGGATCGGGAAGCGTGGCCTGGATGATCTCGGCGGAATTGGTCAGTGTGCCTCGCGAAAGTGTTGTTGCGACGATTTCGAGCGTTGCGAACGAGGGAGCTGCGGTGCCGGAATCAGCGTCCAGTTCCGGGACGGTCCAGTGGCCGGTGGTTTCATCGTAAGTGCCAATCGAGGCGGTGGCTTCGACGAATTGCAGTCCGGCGGGCAACGAGTCCAGGACGATGAACTGCCCCGATGGGTCTCCGCTGTCGTGGCGAGCCGTGATCGTGAAGGTCACGTTTTCGCCGACGTCCGCATTCGCATTGTCGACGGTTTTGGTGAGCGACAAATCGGCTTGCGCGGGCGTGATGACGCTGGACGCTTGATCGTCTTCGCTGGCGTCTTGGTTGTCAGGCGTGCTGTCGGGATCGAACTGTGCGGCTTGTGTGACCTCGGCGGTGTTGGTGATGGACGCGAACAGATCGCTGCGGCCGGGATCTAAAATCGAGGTCAGTGTTAGCGTTTCGCTTGCTCCTGCCGCCAGCGAATCGACCGTCCATGTTCCCGTGGCGTCGACATGAGTGCCGTCGGTGACTTGGGCGTCTTGAAGAATCAGCCCGGCAGGCAGCAGGTCGGTGACTTGGATGTTGGTCGCCGTCGTGATGGGAATCGCTGCGCTGGATTCGGCGTTGGACAATGTGATCGTGTATGTGATCGAGTCGCCGGGTTCGGGACGTGTTGGTGTGACCGTTTTGGTCAGTTGCAAATCGATCGCGTTGGGTGTCAAAGTCGCGGAGTCGGTGTCGTCTTCGGTGGAAGCACCTGCACCGGGAGTGCTGTCCGGGTCGCTCTGGTCCGACGCGGTGATGGTGGCCGAGTTGGTCTTGATCCCCAGGCTGTCGACACGTGCGATGATCTGCAGGGTTGGCATTGCCGGGATCGGGTTACCTGGGTTGGGAGCGGTCACATCGCCGACTATCCAAAGCCCCGTGTCTGAATCGTAAGTTCCTGACGAGGTCACATCGCTGATGTAAGTCAATCCGGCTGGCAGGCGATCTTGAACTTGAACACCTGTCGCGTTGTTGGGCCCTTCGTTGTCGACCGTGATTGTGAAGGTCACGTTCTCGCCGACCGTGGGCGACTCGTTGGAAACCGTTTTCGTCAGCGAGAGGTCAGCGACCGGTGTTTGGATGAGGACTTCGTCTTGGTCGTCTTCATCGATCAAGTCGTTATTGGGTGTGCTGTCGCGATCCGTTTGGGCGACCGCCAAGACTTCTGCCACATTGGTGAAGTCACCGGCTTGGTCAACGCGAGCGACCAGTTCCAATGTTGCCAGTCCGCCGACGTCGAGCGATGAGATCGACCAGCGATTCGTTGACGTGTTGAACGAAGTTCCAGCGCTGGGCGTGTTGCCAATCAGCGTCAATCCCGCGGGCAAGCGGTCTTCCACCAGGATGCCTGTCGCTGTGCTGAGCGTCGCGTCGGTGGCGGTGTCGAGCGATGAGTTTTGCAGCGTCAGCGTGAACGTGATCTCGTCGCCAACGTTTGGCTGGCTGTCGGAAACCGCTTTGGACAATTGCAAATCAACTCGCGTCGCGGTCACGGTCGCGGCGTCTTGATCGTCGTCAGCCAGCACGTTGTTGTCGCGAGGGCTGTCCGTGTCGAGCTGTTCGGCGGCCGTGATTTCCGCGACGTTGGTTTGTGAATCCAAGCTGTCCAGTTGTCCTGTCAGTCGCAGGGTTGCTGTAGCACCCACGGCCAGACTTGGGATCGTCCAAAGTCCCGTTCCGGGCGTGAAGGTTCCTGTGGAGGCAGAACCGGTGGTGTTGATGATTCCCGCTGGAATTCGATCGGTCACGACGATGCCGGTTGCTGGATCAGGCCCGTTGTTGGTGACCACGACATCGAACACGACGTTCTCGTTCAACGTTGGTTCCGTGGTGATCAGGGTCTTGGTCAATTCCAAGTCCGCTTCGCCAGCGTTGTCGATGTTCTGGACGATGATGGTCGGGCCGACGGTGCCGAGCAGGTCGGCGATCGCGTCGTAGTCGGGGCCGCCACTGACTTCGAGTTCAATCGCACCGATTTGGGTCAGGTCCGCGCCGCTTCCGCTGACTGCTTGGAAGTCGCTGAATGGGATGTATTCCACCGAGGTGGGCTGCGTTGGCAGAGCGGGAATGGTCAGAGTGGCTTCACTGACCAGAGTTTGGCTGCCCGCGATTCCATCGTCGCTGTACAGCCGGATCACAGCCGTTCCGCTGGTGACTGAACCGATGACAAATCGCAGACCGGTCGCGGAACCACCGCTGGTCAGATCGATCGCTCCCAAGCCATCGTCGTCAACGGTCGCGGCGTCGTCACCCGCGCCGTCCCAGATGACCGAGCGGCTTCCGTCGGCGAACCCGTTGGCGTCGAAGCTGAGCAAGTTGGGTGAGACCGCTTGGTTGACGCCGATCTCAATCGTGCCGATGTCGCCCGTGCCACCTTGCGTTTTATCGACAATCAAATCACGTGAGCCACCGATGGCTTCAGCGGCGGCTTGAGTGGACGTCACCGGCGTCCCGTCGGTGACCGTGTCTTCGACGCTTTGAGTGGTCTGAAATGAGTCAATTGTTTGGAAGGCTTGCCCGGCGACTTGCGTCGAGTTCACTGTGATCAACGGCGAGATCTGTTGTTGTAGCGAACGACCGTTGACCGTTTGTGCGGGCTGGAAAACGAAGTACGAACCGGCGGTCACGCCAGTGAACTGGTAGTTCCCGCTGGGGTCCGCCATGGCCATGTTGACTTCGACGTCGTCAGCGTCTGGCTCGAACACGCCGTCGCCATCGTCGCGGAACAAGTCCAACGCGACGTCCTCAAAGTCACCCCCGATGAAGCTGTCCGTGACCTGCCCCCGAATCGTGACCAAATCGGAAGCCACCGCCAACAACCGTCGATTTTCGAGTGATTCCAGCAGCAATCGACGCCGTCCTCGGTTCTTTCCAGTTGTTGAACGGGAATCTGTCCGTGATTTGCGACTGGGGAATCTCATCGTCAATGCTTTTCTGGGGGCCGGCAAGCTGTGTGTGACACCACACGACGAATGGAGAAGATAAGCGGCCTGGGTGAAGCGGGGAAGATATGCCGAGCTGGAACGGCGCGGGCCCATCTATGGCTATCGACGAGCGGTTGCCCCTGCGAAGCAGCTACGGTAGTCGCGAGGAAAACCCCTCGCGCAAGTAGCTGTGCAGAATTCGTGAGCTGTCTGTTCCCGTCGGCGATGCCAGCGAGTTTCCACGCTCATCCTTTGGCCCAAGAATTTGAACGTGAGGCGGTCGAAGCGAAAGTTCACACTGCACGCCAAAGACTTCGGAATCGACTCTCTCTGATTCGAGAAGCAGTGCCTGAGGCCTCAGGTAATCTGCGATCGCAATAGTCCGCAGCCTCAGAGTATCCGCTGATAGATCCACTCCGTCGAACGAACTGGGAGAACTGACGCGAATCCCAGCGAGAGAGATCAGCGTCGGCAGCAGATCCGCATGGCTGGTGTTGAAGTGAACTTCGCGAGAAACGCTCTTGCCACCGAAGATGATTGCGGGTGTTCGGACCTGAGCGGCGGAGAGTCGTGTTCCATGGCCGATCGTTCCATCGTCGAGAAAGGATTCTCCGTGGTCACCGACGATCGCAACGAGTCGTTGTGGATCGTCCAGCAAGGGTGCAAGTATGGAATCGAGCGTTCTCGCTGAGTTTCGATAGCGATTCCAAACGGCGTCCCTTGAATCAGGGCCAAACGGCAGCGGGTAGTCCGCCCTCGCCGAGGGAAGATTTCGTATGTGTTCGGGTGCAACCAAGAACGGCGAGTGCGTGGCGTAGAGATACAACACCGCCAAACGTGGAGACCGTGATTTGGTACCGGCGGACTGAGTGTCGGCCAAGAAGTCTCGCGCTGAATGGATGGCACGTTGGTCCGAGCTCAGTCCGTCGCGAGGCTCGACTTGGAATGTGTCATAGGCATCCGAGTTGATAAACGCGTCCATTTGAAACGCGTCCCAATCATCCGCTCCGCCGAAGAATCCCAGTTCGTATCCGGCTTGATGAAACAGCCGGTTCATTGCGGGATCGAAACGAACCTGAGAGAGGTAGAACCAGATCGCATCGAGACCGTTGACCAGCGAGAAAATTCCCAACGAGCTGGCGTTGCCGCCAGAATGATGGCTTTGCATCCACAATCCGTGCTCCGCTCGCGCGTGAACGTTTGGCATGATCGATGGATGAATCAATTCAGGCCGCAGTGATTCGACGACAACGACGAGAATGTCCGGCGGCTGCGAATCGGTTTCCTGAATCGCATTGAAGCGAAACCCTCGCAAACGTCTCGTGACGTCGTTCGCGGTCAACAGGGAAGCCGTGCTGTTCATCGGTGGATTCGTGTTGATGCCAAGGCTGATTTGATCGAAGCAACCGGTGACTCCAAAGGCGTTGCGAGATGGCATCTCCACCATGTTTTCGCGTGTTGAGGACCAAGTCGCCAAGCCAGGAATCGCGGTCAGCAAAATTCCGATCGACCACGCATACATTGCGGCCAGAGCGTTCAGGTTCCTGTTGGGAAGGCTGAGTGACTGAGCCAAGACAAATGTTCCCCGATAACATGCCCATCCGATCGCAATCAATGCAGCGATCGCGAACGCCCATCGAAGCATCACTCCAAAGGTGATATAGGGAACCAAACTAGGTATTCGTGTTGAGAACAAGTTCCAAGCATCGGCGGAGATCAAACGAACGCCGATCCAATGAAAGACCAGCAGGTCAGCCAGTACCCAAAGCCACCATGATGTCATGGCAACCGAGATCCATCGACGCCATGACCCTTTCAAACGGCTGACGTGCAGTAACACCGCGACCGGAACGAAAGCCTGGAAGACTCTCCAAGCTGCGATGACAAAACGATCCATCGACGTTTCTGCGTCTCGTGGAACTTCCAACCGATGTCCGCATGTCGTGGCCAGTACCGCGAAGCCGATGAAAACGGCCCACAACAGTTGCTGCCACAACGCTCGATCGTGATCGCGGGGCGAGGAAGGAGAAGGCGATCGCAACGTCTTTGCTCGACTTGTCAGGCGAAGGTCATTCGGGAAACAGATTCAACCATGTGGGTTCGATTGGTCTCCAGCGAAATCACCATTCGCCGCATCACGTCTGGTTGAAGATCAAAAGCAATGTTCGGCATCAGTCTTCCCCGTGCCATTTTCGTCGCAGATGCAACCATCCCACGGTGGAGAGTGGCAGGTAGACGATTCCTTGCATGAATAGGAAGGCGAGGCTCACGCCGATGGCACCGTAGTGAATTCCTCCCCACCAAATGAGCAAACCGCTGAGGCAGCATGCGATCAAACTCAGTGTGAGATAGGGTGATTTTCCGTGAGCATGGAGGTACAGCCATTGGAACTCGAAAATCAGTGCCGTCCACAAACCGATGATCAAAAGCGCAGTTGGCATTGCGGGGAGAAAACGGTGGGCATAGCGAAATTCAAAGTAGTCCAGTCCAAGGACTCCGACCAGAAACACCGCTCCAAGCACGGCCATCAATCCCGCCGCGATTTTCCCAACGCGAAAATAGACTCGGTCCAACTCTTTGTAGTCGCGTTGTGCGATCAGCATTCCGAATCGGGGAACGCGGGTGCGAACCCAGGACGAGCAGGCAATTCGCATGGATTGCAAAATGTTCCAGGTCAGTCCGAACTGCCCTGCGACAACAGCATCCTGGTACCGAAACAAAACCGGAAGCATGACATCCGCATTGAAATAGTTGAAGAAACCTTTCAGCATCAGCTTTGACTGGAAGGGCCAAATTTCTTTTCGCCACGCCACCTTCGCTCCGGTCGGGCGTTTCGCGAAAGCGGCGAAAAACCGAGGGTACTTCCCAAGCATCCAACCGATTTCACAAATCAAGCGAACCGCAGTTGCCAGGGCCGGAATCCAAAGTGCTGCCCCAAGCGGAATCGCGATCCAAACCACAAGACTCCCCGCAATTCCTCGCACCAAGTTCAGCTTGTGAATTTCACGAACTTGGTCGCATCCTTCTAGCACCGCCAAAAACGGAATCAAGGCAAACGCAACGGAAGAGAGACCCACCAAGGTCAACCACGGCGCACGCCACGTGAGTGAATCCGCGGAGGGGTCATCCGCGAAAAACCATAAGCCAAAACCGCTGGCAATGATGGCAAATAGCGACGCGAGCAGCACCTGAACCACCACCGAAATACGCATCAGGTGCGTAAGCTTCGAGATCGCATCAGCCTCGCCCACCAAACTCAGACGTCCATCCAAATCCAGTTGGCTCCATAAATGACTGGTCATTGTGACAATGGTCTGTGGGAAAGCGAGTTCGAAGAACATCTGCAGTCCAATCACCGACCAAAACGTGACGTAAAACCCCTGCACTTCGGGTGAGAAAAATTGAACCACCAGCCAAAGCGTTACGGGACCAGATATGAATTGCCAGTACCGTGTTGCGACAGCATAGAAAGTCGCTCGGTCGACCTCCATTCGATTCAACACCCGGCGCGGCCAAGAGCGTTGTTCTGGCGGCGTGCTAGCAGTCATTGAGATTGATCCGCGGGGGAAATATCTCGCTGATCAGAAACTAGCGAGGCTTTTTGCAAGGCTAGTTTGCCAAGGTCCGCTCCTGCCAATTCAAGAGACGCAATGTTTTTGCTGCAACTGTATTCCAGTAGTGTTGATAAAGCCAAATCGATCTGCGGTTCTGATGCGGGGTCGACCGAAAATTGGTGGTGAACTCGTGTGTCAAATTCGCCATGCACGACCAGACGAAGGCTCAGTGATTCGCGGCCGAGGACTCGTAATCGAAGGTTCGGATAGCGAGTCGGGTCCCAGGAACCGCTCGGTGACTGAAGCATCAAAGATTCATCCGTAGACACGATCTTCAACGGTTGGGATTGATCTGGAGATTGTCTCTTCACGTCCGAAGCAACGTCATCGTCGGAAGCATTCACGCTTCGGGATTCGATCTCCAACGGTGTAAACGCGATTTCTCGCAAGAGGTCGTTGGTGTGCAGGAGCTTGATAAAGGATGGAGAGATCGAGTCGCGAATTTTCAGAGATGGATCGTTCTCGAGCGGTACGCAAACGATGCTACGAGGACGGGATTCAAGGAGTGGCACCAGCATTCGCAGCGAGGGGCGCTCTCCCCATGGAAAGGCAAGTTCTGGAAGTGCATGAGCGATCGCATCTCCGGAAAGGTTCGGAAGACGCAGGTCTTCGGGCGAATCCTGCTCCAAGGGGGAAATCACCTCGTCTCTCAACCGACCGACAGCCCGGCGTTCCCGAATTTGTTCGCGAAGTTTGCCGTTTCGACTTACATCGCGGTCCAGGAATGGCAATTCAGCGCGAGCCCCTAGTTCAACCGCACCATGCCCTAGGAGAGCAATGGCAAGGAAGCCGACGAGCGTCTGAGTCAGTCGCCAATGCAAGCGGTTGTTGGAGGAAGTTGCATTCCAGAAACCTTGGACACAAAAACTCGCGGTCAGACACAGCCAGACGTACGCAGGACCGAGGTATTTTGCCGCGACGATATAATCGAAGCCTGGAATTGGGCGACCTAAACACACCATGGTGATGATTCCAAGCATGATCAAAATGATTGCCAGGGTGGTGGCTTTCAATTCTCGCGTCAGAGCTCGGGAACTACAAATGAAGATCGCTGCCGCTGCGACCGAGACCGAAAGCAAGAACGGTAGCAGCAAACCAACTTTGTCGACGTGGTGAGGAAGCGGAAAACAAACGGTGACGATCAACGTCGACACAAACAGAAAAAATTGCTGGGCAAACCCGGTGAGCGTGAGCGGTTCATCCGTCAGCGTTAAGAACTCATCGTTCCCGGGGAGCGAATATGCGAAGCGGTACACCGCCATCGAAATCGCGACAACGCCGATGACGGCGAAGGCAATCGCTCGGCCATCCCGGAATGTCTCACGAATCGAATTTGAACCGGGGCGTGACAGCAACCTCATCGCAGCAAATACCAGGACGGCACATGGCACCCAGTAGCCACTCGGATTCATGAGGCAAGCCACCAGCACTGCCAACACACAGCCGGCGAAGTAGCTTCTTCGTTGAGTTTTCTCCCAACGTATCCATGACCAACATCCCAGCAAACCGCAGGTGGTGATTTGCATGTACTTCTGGAGGATATAAGAACCTGCGGTGAACTCTCCCCACAGGGACCAGTTGATGCACAGGAATAGAAATACAAACGTGCTGATTCGATTGAGGGTGCACTCTCGAAGAAGGATGCAGCCCGAGTAGAGCATCAGTGAGAAAGAAAGGAGGACTCCAAGGTTGTATGCAAAGGGATTGGTTGCAAATATTTCGTACAGGAACGAATACTCCAAGCGGAGCAGCGGGAGCACGTGGTCGTTGTGAGTTGACAACAAAGAACCAGGGAAATTTCCGTCGCGAGCGACCCCGACCATGAAATAGTCGTCGCTCTCGAAGTATCCCCAAAACAAAGTTCGCCAGTCGTACGCCAAAACCGATGCAATGCTCCACAGGGCCCAGAAAAGGTGCTCTGATCGTGACAAACTCGCGATCGACTGATTTGCGGGCTGGTCATCGATGCTCCCGTCGAACCAGGCACGCAATCGGTGCTGATAAAACGCCTCCGCTCGGGATCGAAGTGTCCATGACATCGCTGAAACGACCAGTCCGATCGCACAGCCAGGAAGAAGCAGTTGTCGTATTTTGCTGGCCAGGACCCGAGCGGACTCTCCGTCGCCGATGGAAATGGCATCCACGATGATCTCGATGGGAACCAACCAGAGCAGGCCTGAAGCAATCGCCAGAACGGCGGTCGCGAGCGATATCCACGGAAACGAAGGAACTCGACCATCCCTTTGTTCATTTCGCAAAATGCGGTTTCCTTTCAATTCGGTCTTCGCCGTTCGGTGTGGGAGGTCAAAGGAGGCTGGATGACAGTTCGGCGGGAACTGATCCGCCTCACCTCAGGATTTGTGGCAGGGATAGGTCTCAGAGAAACCCCACTGCCACGAGAAAAGCACGCTTTTCGTTGCGGAAAATGACGCTGGTACGTTATACTCCGAGTCTTGGTGAAACTCACTCGGTCCACTTTTCAACGGCTCTGCGGGCACATCGAACGTATGTGGAGCCTGCGCTTGTCGGCCAAGTTGGAAAATGATCTCCTTGCTCAAGATTGGGGTGGGGGAGGATCAAGTCAATCGTCTGCGACCACACGAACGCTCAAAGGCTTTAGATGATACTCAGGACTGTTCTATGGTCATTCGCAAGTCTCGCTGCGATGTGCCTTCAAGCGAACTCTGCTTCCGCCTACACCCCGTTTGATACGCAGGTTGTGGGGATGGTTGACCGAGGGTTGGTCTACCTGGAGAACGCGGACCAAAAGGACTATCTCTACGGGACGGCCGGATTTGCCGGTGGGTTGGGGGAGCGAGCACTTGTTGCTTACACGCACTTCAAAGTGAAGCATGACGCCAGTGCTCGCGTGGTCCAGCAAGGCATCGCTGCGGCCCGGACGATGGTGGGAGTGATCCGAAGCGGGAAACGCAACGTGCCCGGCATCAGTTTTGAGGTGTACTCCACCGCTGTCGCCGTCATGTTGCTCGCGGAAGTGGACAAGGAAAAGTACAAGTCGGAGCTGAAGACGCTTCAGGGTTTTCTCTACGAGCTGCAGTACCCCAATGGCGCTTTCAGCTACATCGGGCACAAGACCGGAGATATTTCACAGACGCAGTACGGTGTTCTCGCCATTTGGACTCTGGATCATGCCGGGATTCCGCTGGATTACAAACGCGTCGCGGCGTGCGCAAAGTGGTTGTTGCGGGTTCAGGACCCGGGCGGCGGTTGGCCATATCAGGCAGAGGATCCAGGAGCAGGACGGCCCAATATGCGGCAAACGGATGTCTACCCGGCGATGGCGTATGCGGGTGGCAGCAGCATTCTGATCGCGGGTGATGCACTGCGACTTTGGGGGGATGCCAGTCGGTCGGATATGTCCGCTTTTCCGGGGGCCCCGAAAGCCGTGAAGTTGTACGTTCCAGATGCCAACAGCGAGCGTCGCAAGGGAGTCACAGTAAATAGCGAAAAGGTCGTCAGTGCGATCAAGGCTTCCGACCAATATTTGGCGAACAAGGAGTACAAGCGGCAGGCAAAGGATTACTACTACTATCAGCTGTACACCCAGGAACGTTACGAGAGCTTCAAGGAAATTGCACTTGGTTTGAAGCCCGACGAGAGTCCCAGTTGGTACAACCAGGGCGTCGACGAACTAATCGGCTATCAAGATTCTAAGTCGGGCGGTTGGGGTGTTGAGGACCATGACCACTCTGGGTCGGTTGCGGGAACTTGTTTCGCGATTTTGTTTCTGATCCGGAGTACTCAGAGAAGTATTGCGGCGGCCAGCAGCGGTACTTTGGCTGGTGGGCAAGGCCTGCCAAAAGACACGACCAAGATTCGCCGAGAAGGGTCTCAGATCAAAGGAGAGCCTGTTGGAGCGTCGGTTTTGGATTTGCTCTCGGCTCTCGAAGACGATGGCAATGAAGCTCTCGAAGGTAAGTCGTTGCCGGAGAACATGCAGTTGGCGACGGATCCAAAGGAACTGCGAGCTCAGCTGGACCGGTTGGAACGGCTGGTTCGAGGCAGTCAGTCCTATCAGGCTCGCCGTGTTGCCGCTCGATTGCTCGGCAAGAGTGATGAGATGCGGGTGGTGCCTGCACTGATTTACGCCCTCAGTGACCCCGACCTTTCAGTTCGTCGTTACGCGAGAGATGGGCTGCGGTTTATCAGCCGAAAATTTGAAGGCTTCGAAATGCCTAACAAGCCTACCCAAGGCGAGCTTCGGAAGGCGGAAAGGGCTTGGATGGATTGGTATCTCACTGTGAATCCAAAACACATCTTTGTGGATCAGTGAGAACCCCAAGCAGCGAGGAACGCCTTCAGTGTTCTTCCTCGGGATTCGTCGGTGAGATGGGTTCGTTTGCGACCGCGTGACGCACCCAGTTTGCGAATTCGGATGCTATCTGATCTGCGTTGTGATACTGGTCCAGGTATTCATCCACTTGAGCCCACTGAATTGCATCGTGTCGAAGCTGTGCTTGGATGTTTCGTGTCAGCTTGTCGACTGACTCGTCGCACCCCAATCCGGCCCCCGATCGCGATAGAAAATTGTCGTGGTCCGACAGCGAAACGATCGGTGTGTGAGAAGCTGCCGCTTGCAGCAAGACATTGGGGAATCCCTCGTGCTCTCGGCTTCCGGTCGACACGAACAGCTTTGCCGCTGCGAACACAGCGGGCATCTCGGCGAAGCGGACGCGGTCGATCAGCTCAACGTTCTCGGGAGCTTCGCGGCGAACACGCGCTTCGATCTCTGAATCAAACGGGTTGGCGATCATCTTGAATGATAGGTGCGGTAGCTTTCTGGCCGCTTCCAGCATGATGAGCGGGCGTTTGTGGAAATCGTCGTACCGACCGATCCAAAGAATGTCGAATGGCTGAGTGAAGGAGGCGGGGGCAGGTGTCGGAAACGGTGGCTGCCATTCTTCGCGAAGGATTGGATTGCGTGCGAGCAGACCGTCTCGATCAAAGGCTTGCTTCAGTCGATCGAGTTGCCATTGGCTTTGACAGACAACATGGTCCGATTGCAGCAAAGCAAATCGTCGTGCAGACGATGATTCACCGCATTCGTTCCGGTATTCCACTTCGGTTGCCAGGCCGTCTTCCAGCCCTGCGTTGGAGCGAACGCAGACGAAACTTGGGGTTTGCTCCGTTGCTCCTGTCGCAACCACGCGTGAGCTGGAAGAGCTGACGCCAAATGAGATCCAGGCGTCGATTGATTTTCCAATCAAGCGAGGATCTGGTTCTTTATCAATGGGATCGCGGGATCGAAAGGGCCGTGTCACCGCCAGAAGTGGCAGTTGCCAAAGCAAGTGAGGCGAGAAACGCCGAAAGCGTTTGGATTCGGTGTCGATGCATTCTCCCACCGCGTGGCGAATCGCTCGGAAACGATTGACACTGATGTCGAGCTTGACGCCTTCGATTTCCTTGGGCCAGGGAGTTGAGCCGTTTTGAGGGCTGTCGGTTTCGAGGAAGCAAATTGGCTGGATATCGGTTTGGTTGGCGAGGTGACGTGCCAATGTCCACATCGCGGTTTCGAGACCGCCGAAGGTCTCGCCAAATCGTATCGAGGTGGGCTGTTTTGAGCCCGAATCGCTAGCGGGATCGAAAGCGGTTTGTGTGGGCGCAGCAGGTGGGACGATGGCTGGCAGAGCGTGCCAGGCAACCAGGCCGACGCGAAGAGGCTTTGAATTCATAAACGGGCGATTCGCCAATTTTGCCTAGCGACGATAAACTGAGTTGAAAACAAACCGCCGCGAAAATCGACCGTCGAATGATTGAGAAAGACGCCACGCCAGATTCCGCCCCCAAGCGAACCGTGCCGCCGCTTCGGATTGGTGATTTGGTCATTGACCCGCCGATTTTGCAGGCGCCCATGGCTGGGTTCACCAACGCTGCGTTTCGACACATTGTACGTCAATTCGGCGGTGCGGGGCTGCTGGCGACCGAAATGGTCAACGCTCGTGGATTCGTTTGGCTGGACGAAAATGAAGCCGAACACCCCGATCGATTGTGGGGGGTGGCGGATGAACCCCGGCCGCTGGCGGTTCAAATTTGGGACAATGATCCCGAGACCATGGCCAAGGTCGGGCGACGATTGGCCGAGGAATACCGCGTCAGCGTGGTGGATATCAACTTTGGGTGCCCCGTTCGGCAAGTCACCGAGAAGGCTCACAGTGGAAGCTACCTGCTGCGAGAACCCAATCGGATGCACGCGATTATTTCCCGATTGGTGGAAGTGTGTGCTCCGACGCCGGTGACAGCGAAAATCCGCTTGGGATGCAGTCGCGAAAACATCAATTGCAACGAGATTGCACATGTCGTCGAGGAAGCTGGCGCGGCGGCTCTTACCGTTCATGGGCGAACGGCGGCGGACATGTTTCGCGGCAACGCGGACTGGGAACGGATCAGCGAAATCAAATCGCACCTGCGCAACATTCCGCTGATCGGGAACGGCGATCTGGACAGCGCCGAGAAAGTCGTGGCAGCGTTCGATCAGTACGACGTTGATGCGGTCATGATCGCTCGCGCGTGTCTTGGCCGGCCTTGGTTGTTTTCGCAAGCTGCCGCGGCGTTGCGTGGTGAGCCGATTCCGCCCGAACCGACGCTACCCGAGCAACGCGATGTGATGCTCAAGCATTACCAATTGGTCGTGGATCGCTTTGGCGACGAAAAAGGAACCGTGCTGATGCGCAAATACGCGTGTTGTTACGCCCAAGGAAAACACGGCGCCCGTTACTTTCGGACTCATGTGGCCAAGGTTTCGACGCCGGAAGAGTTTCACTCGGTCGTGGAAGAGTATTTCCCGCTGCACGACCCGCGAGACGAGAAGCAGGAAGCCGAGAGTGTTTCGAGTGCCGCGGGTTCCTAGCAGACTGTTAAGCCCCAGCCGTGCTCGTGCTCAGGTCGCAGACCGGTGCTCGTACTCGTCATCGAAAAGGCGAACGTCGGTCGATTTGTTCTGATTCTTTCTGGAAAGGCGAGGCACTTCGATGGGGGAACCACAATTCGATCACGAGCGACTGGATGTCTACCGGGTGGCAGTTGAGTATGTTTCTTCGGCTTTCTTGGTCTCTGATTCACTGAGCGGGCTGCATCGTCATGCTCGCGATCAGTGGTTGCGGGCGGCCCAGTCCATTCCGTTGAACATTGCGGAAGGAAACGGAAAGCGAAGCTTGCGGGATCGAGCTCGGTTTCTTGACATTGCCCGCGGTTCGGCGCTGGAGTGTTCAGCAATCCAGGATGTTTTGGTCGCAACCGGTGGCATGACATCCATTCGTAGCAAGGAACTCAAGCTTTCACTCGTTCGTGTCGTCGCGATGCTTACCCGAATGGCGATGAAGTTCGGCGAAGTGTCTGAAGATGGCGCGGACAACGACATTTGATCCCGTTTCGTTTGCAATGAGTTACGCCCCAATCGTGCTCATGCTCAGGTCGCAGACCGGTGCTCGTAACTCGCCATCGAAAAACGAGCACGAGCACGAGCACGAGCACGAGCACGAGCACGAGCACGAGCACGAGCACGAGCACGAGCACGAGCACGAGCACGAGCACGAGAGCTAGGAGCTAGGAGCTAGGAGCTAGGAGCTAGGAGCTGCTCGACGTAGCTTGGAAAGTCTTGCATGTTTTCAGGGGGCTCGCCGGGGCCGATGACCAGTGGGCCATCGCTGTGGTGTGCCGGGAGGACGCCGTGGCTGCCGCGGACCAGTGTTGGATCCAGCGGGATCACGTCCATTTTGTAGCGGAGGCCGGCTTTCTTTTGGGCCAGTCTCCCGGCCGCGCGAAGCTTGCTGGTCATGAACAGTTCGCACGGGTCGTAGCCGGGTTTTCGATGGATGTCGACGGTCCGTGCAAAGTCCGGGGCGTTTGCGTCGTCGAGCCAGTAGTAATAGGTGAACCAAGCGTTGGGTTTTGCCAAAGCGATCAGTTCACCGCTTCGTGGGTGATCCAGTTGCAGGTCGCCGGGTGAGACGACCGACGCGACGCCCGGCGTTTCTTCGAGCGTTTTGCGAACGGTGGGGATCAGCTCGGGGCGGCGGACGTAGACGTGAGCCAGTTGGTGATCGGAAACCGCGAAGGCATCGCTTTCGCCCGGCAGCATGATTTCGCCGAAAGGACCGCGTCGGACTTTCAGCCACTCGTTGCGACGGAGGACTTGGTTGATGCCGACGGGCGTGTCGACGGGAACCAAGCCGTACTCGCTGACGACAACAACTTGAGCTCCGATTTCACCTGCGGCCTCGATGACCTTTGCCGCCGCCGCATCGACCTCCGCGACTCGGGCGGGATCGTGGTCGGGCAATCGCTGGAAGTCGTAATCCAGGTGAGGCAGATAGCACAGCGTCAGTTGCGGTTGTTTCTCTCGCATGACGATCGCTGTTGCTTTGGCGATCCACTCACTTGAAGCGATGCCGGCGGCTGGGCCCCAGAAACCGAAGAATGGAAAAGGGCCGAGTCTGTCGGTGAGGTTGCATCCAGACCAATCCAGGATGTCAAAGACTTTGCTGCCGTCGCATCCGTAGTGAGGTTTGGGGGTAGCACCGTACTTGGCCGTGGTGGATTGGTTGAACCACCAAAACATCTTGGCGGTTTTGTAGCGGTCGTAGAAAACGTCGCCTTCGACCAGCGTGCGGGCTTGCTGCCAAAACCGGATTTCCTGCGTGTCGCGGTACAGCCATCCGTTGCCGACGACGCCGTGGTCTCGCGGGGCCAAACCGGTCAGCATGGTCGCTTGGCTGGTGCAAGTCACCGCCGGAACGGGGCTGGTCCAGGGGCGGTGATTTCCCATCGCGGCGAGGTTCGGGGCATGCCGAAGCAATTTTTGGGTCAGGCCGACGATGTTCAGAATGCAGAGTTTTGTCACGTAAGGCTACTTTTTTGCGAGTTCAGCCGCTTTCGAGCGTTTCTCAGCACATCGCTGGTGACAAACCCCCGACGCGTTTGCGATGGATTCACTATCCTATGGCCCATCTCCCCATCATTTTGGTTCGAATCAATCCTTCGTACAGGAGTCTTCATGTTGTTGTCAAAGCTCGCTCGTTTCAGCTTGCTAAGAATCGCCGCCTTGGTTGTTGTCCTTTTCGGGACGGGGGGAGCGGTTGCATTCGCGCAAGAAGAAGTGGCCTCGGTGGAGGTTGCGGAGGAGACGGTCGCTGAAGCGGAGGTCGGGCTGGACCAGCAGATCGATGAGTGGTTCCGGCCAATCGCTGAAAAGTGGGGAGCCGTCGTTTTCTACAGCGTGGAATTGCCGGGCGTCGGTCCATTGCCGTTGGTATTGATTCTGCTCGTTGGCGGAGCGTTGTTCTTCACGATCGCATTTGGGTTTATCAACCTACGTTTGTTTCCCTTGGCGATTGAAGTGGTCAGCGGGAAGTTCGACGAGATCGAAAAACAAGGCCAAGACATCCCGAAGGGAGTCGAGGTCATGGAGGTCGATGGTGACTTGGTTGACACCATTCGAGATGAGGGTGAAGGCGAGGTCTCGCACTTCCAGGCTCTCGCGACCGCGGTTTCGGGAACGGTTGGTCTGGGGAATATTGCGGGGGTAGCCGTCGCCGTTGCCACCGGCGGTCCTGGTGCAACGTTTTGGATGGTTGTCTGCGGATTGCTCGGCATGTCGACTAAATTTGTCGAATGCACCTTGGGTGTGAAATACCGCGACGTGGATGCCAATGGCGTGGTCCACGGCGGGCCGATGTACTACTTGAAGAAAGGGCTCACCGAGCTGGGGCTGGAACCACTTGGAAAAGTGATGGGCGTTCTGTTCGCCATCTTCTGCGTGGGCGGATCGTTTGGCGGAGGCAACGCGTTTCAGTCGAACCAGGCCGCTCAGCAGATCAAATCATTGCTCGGTCTGCCCGACACGGGGTCATCGGGAACGATCATCGGTTTGGTGATGGCGGTCTTGGTCGCGATCGTGATCATCGGCGGCATCAAGCGAATCGCGAAAGTCACTGAGAAGGTCGTGCCGTTGATGGCGTTGATGTACGTGATCGCTGCACTTGGAATCATCTTGATGCACATCCAAAGCGTGCCATGGGCGATCGGCCAAGTCATCTCCGGCGCGTTTTCGTTGGAGGCTGGCTTTGGTGGTTTGCTGGGCGTGATGGTTCAAGGTTTCCGTCGGGCTGCGTTCTCGAACGAAGCGGGGGCGGGGGCGGCCGCCATTGCTCACTCGGCCGTGAAAACGCGTTTTCCAGCTTCGGAAGGCATCGTGGCTTTGTTGGAACCGTTCATTGACACCGTTGTGATCTGCACGATGACAGCGATTGTGATCGTACTTTTCAACGCGGACGGCTCGTTCGAGTGGGGACAAGTCGAGTCCAGCACGGTCCTGATCGACGGAGCTCGTTTGGGCGGCGTGGATTTGACCTCCGCGGCGTTTGACAGCGTGCTGCCTGGTTTCCGCTACTTGCTGACGATCGCGATCATTCTGTTCGCGTTCTCAACGATGATCTCTTGGTCGTACTACGGCCTGCAGTCGTGGAAGTATCTGTTCGGACGCAGCGTTGCTGCTGACTTGTCCTACAAATTGTTGTTCTGCTTGGTCGTCGTGGTCGGAGCAGCGGTTTCGCTCGGTTCCGTCATCGATTTCTCAGACGCGATGATTTTCGCGATGGTCTTTCCGAACATGATCGGGCTGTTTTTGCTGTTCCCGAAGGTTCGGCAAGAGCTGAACGCCTACTTGGAAGCCATCGGCAGGAAGTAGCCAGATCGGTTGGCAACCACATGTCGCCGATTGATTTCGGCGGCTGGTTGCGATCGGTGATTGCCGATCCGAGGCTCTTTGTCGTCTGGACGCTGCCAGCGACGAAAGGCAGAGAAGAAAGAGTGGTTAGAGGCGGGCTCGAACCGCCGACACCGGCCTTTTCAGGGCCGTGCTCTACCAACTGAGCTATCTAACCGAGATTTAGAGGCGTATTACCCCTGAAATGTTGCCTTTTGCTTGCTTCAAAAGAGCAAGTTCGTCGGCGACACGGTAGGAAAGTACGCTATGATGGGTGTCGTCGTCAATCGGCCTCTTCAAAACACTTTTCCTGGCCAACGAATTGGTCGCTCCTTGCTCAAGGACTGATACATGGCTTCATCCGATCAGAACGTGATCGACGAACCACAGATCGACGAAAAATCTAATCTCACGAGCAATGACGGTGCGTCGCAAGGGGCGAGTTCCGCCGGCACGGATGGTATGTCGGAGATTCAGAAGCAGCGTTTGGAAGAACGGGAGCGTCTGCGGACCAGCAAGTTCGACATTGTGACTTCGCTGTTCATGTCGCTGATTCTGTTCATCGGCGCCTTTGTTCTGATGCTGTTCATCGTCTGGCTGACGATGCGAATGCCAGAAAGAGTCAAATCATTCCCGCCAATTGAAGAAAACGCGGCGGGTCGTGCCGACAACGCCGAAGGTTTCGAGCGTGACTTTGAGCCGCCCGGAGCGGAGGAAGTCGAAGAGCTGATGGAGCCTACTCTGCAGGACACCATCGAAGCCGTGACGGACGCGGTCAGCAGTGTCGCCGGTGCGTTGGACACGATGAACACCAGTGCCACTGCCAGCACTGCGGGTTCGGGGAAAGGTGACAGCCGTCCACCTGGTCCCGAGGGGGAAGGCGAAGACATCATTCCTCGATTCGAACGTTGGCAATTGAATTTCTCGGCCAAAGGAATCAAGCCGTACGCCAGCCAACTGGATTACTACAAGATCGAACTCGGTGCCATCGGCGGGACCGTTCAAGGCGTGGATTACGCGAGTGATCTAGCCGCTCGGCCGAAGTCGCGGCACGTCAATGACAGCGAGTCCGAGAAACGGTTGTACTTCATGTGGACGACTCCCAGCCCCCTGATGCAATTCGACCGAACGTTGCTGACTCAGGCGGGAATCAATGTCACCGGCCGACAAATGTTGAAGTTCATCCCCGAGCAACTCGAAAACGAACTGGCCCACATCGAACTTGCATACGCCAAGGAAAAAGGCCATCCAAGCGTCGTTTCGATTGCGAAAACGATCTTCCAGAGTACCGCCAGCGGAAGCGGATACGAATTCGAAGTCGTCGAACAGCGGTATCGCAAAGGCAAATGACGTGAAATTTCGAAACTCGTGACCACAATGGTGCTGGGCGACTTGGTCGTCTCGGCCCAAAGGTATCATTCTTCGCTCGGGTCCGGTCGCGAGACCATCACGAGTCAGGGTGAAACCTCACTCAACAAAGTTCAGAACGCGACGCAAAGCGGGCTGGCATCGAACCCAAATTTGTCTCCTCAGCGAGACGCCCAACCGAATCCAACCAAACAATCGTATCACTCTGAAAGTACTTAGGACAAAACGTTGTTGCTCGCTGAAACTTCGCTGTACGAAATCATCTCCAACTCAACGTACCTGGCTCTTGCTGCCGTTGCGCTTTGGGGGCTGTATCAGATCGTGATCGTGTGGACCCGCGTCGGTCAAAAACGATTCAAGACGGAAGAACAACAAGACGCGTTCATGGACGACGTCGAACAAATGTTGCGAGCGGGTGACTACGAGGGCGTTCACGAATACTGCGATGGCGACGTTCGGGCGATCCCGCAAATGATCGACATGGCCGTTGTCAATCGCGACGAAGGTTTCAAACGTGCCAAGCAAATCATGATGGACCGCTTCCAGCGTGACGTGATGAGCGACCTCGAATACCGACTCAGTTGGGTCAGCACGGTCATCAAGAGTGCTCCCATGATCGGGCTGTTCGGGACGGTATTCGGGATGATGGGAGCGTTTAAGACGCTCGCAACCGCCGAACAAGTCGAACCGTCGGCGCTCGCGGGTGACATTCAAGTTGCACTGGTGACGACGGCCAGTGGTTTGGCGATCGCGATTCCGTTGATGTTGTTGGTTGCCACCGTGATGATTCGAATCGCGAAAATGGAAGACTTGTTGGGTTCCGGTCTTCAGCGATTCTTCGAGGCGTTCAAGGTTGGCCTGGCTAAGTCGCAAGGTGCGGCGACCAAGAATGGTGCCACTGCCAACGCGGAAGCCGTTGCTGCTGGAGTGCGATGATGAGCCAGGGATTCATTGACGACGATGATGATGACGAACCAGCTCTGCCTCGGAAAAAGCGTCCCGAGGAAGAGATGGACATCACGCCGATGATCGACATCACCTTCCTGTTGCTCATCTTCTTTGTCGTTGCTTCCAAAATGGATCCGACGCAGACCGGGAAGATTCCAGAAGCCACGAACGGTTTGGCGATTTCGGCGAAGGACTCGGCGGTGATTTTTATCGAGCCTGCTGGTGGTGATTCACCCGCCATTTTGCGTCGTTACGACCGCAGTGAATTCAGCAAAGACGAAGAGACCGCGACCGGCGAGATCATTGAATACGTCACCGGTGAATTGGAGAAATCCATCGGGACGAATAAGAACCAAGTGATGTTGCTCGGGGACGCGGAGGTGAAGGTGTCCGAGGTCACCAGGGTTCAGAAGATCATCGGTGATGCATTTCAAGATCTGGAATTCACTTACATCGCCGTCAAAGAACAGTAATCCGCATCCGTTTTGAGTGACGATTATGTCCATCCAATTTGAGTGCCCTTCCTGTGGTGAGTCACGCCGAGTGAATGAACGCTTGGGCGGACGGAAGATTCGATGTCCAGGTTGCGATTCACCGATCACAATTCCGGAAGCTCCTGCTGTTGTCGATGCCGAGCCAATCGAAGCGGAACCGGTTGAGGTTGAAGCTGTTGAGGTGGAGGCCATCGCAGCGGAACCCGTCGTCGAACCGGTGATGAGTGCGGAGCCCGAGTTGGCCGGGGTTGGCAGCCCAGCTCACGCCGCGATGCGTGATGGCCTCGCGGCCGTTTCCGAAGGCGTGGAACCTGCCGCGTTCAATTTGGACGACGATGATGATGCCCTGCCGCCACGAAAGAAACGTGACGACGGCGAACTCGACATGACACCGATGGTCGACGTGACGTTTTTGTTGCTGATCTTCTTCATGGTCACGGCGAGTTTCTCGCTGCAGAAATCCATTCAAATGCCTCGTCAGCAATCGGAGTTGCCCAGTTCCAATCCAGATCCAGATCCAACCGACGAAAAGGATCCTGTCGAATTGGAAATCGACGAAAATGGTGGCTTTCTGGTTCTGGCAGCAGAATGGGAAAAAGAAACCCCTGGCAAGCAGAACTTGATCAGCGCCCTGAAAGAGGCCGTCGGTGACAACCGCGATGGCATGCAGCTGAACATCAAGATTCATGAAAATGCCAAGCTGCAGTTCCTGGTCGATGGCATGGACGCTGGCACCATTGCTGGCTTCGCAGCTCTGCAGGTCACTGAAGTTGACGGTTTTGATTGATCCTTTCTTGACGCACCTCCCCACCGTCGCACGCTGACGATTTCCCCGCGTCGGCATCTGTGACTCTTTGCCTCTTGTCTTTTCTATCCACCAACAGAACCCACCGGCTCGCTGGTCGGCGGTTTCACATTCATCAACATGCTTGCAAACGAACTGATTGACCAACTGGAACGGCGGGGTCTCTTGGACCAAGAGATCATCGAGGCGTTGCGGGAACAAATGTCACAAGGTGGTTCACGGGTGACTCCTGAAGCGGTGGCCAAGCTTTTGGTCGACAATGGACAGCTGACTCGATTCCAAGCGACCAAGCTGATCGGCGAACTACGCAGTGAAACGTATGACTCCGAAGCTGCGGAAGTCGTCGATGGCGAAGAAGATCTGACGGCGCAACTGATCGATGATGATGACGTTGCCGAAGCCGTGATCGAAGACGACGACCCATTCGGCGACAATCCGGTCGAAGTCGAAGCGATTGTGGCGGAGCCCGTCGAAGTGGTTGCGGAAGCGGAAGTGATGAGCGGTGCGGGTGGTGCTCCATCTCGCGGGCGCCCATCCGCTCGCGTGAAGAAGCCCGAGACCAAATCGACTTGGGACTCGTTCAAAATTTACGGCTATTTGGGAATCATCGTATTCTTGATTCTTTCCGGAGGCGTGCTTTGGTTTGTGCTTTCCAAAGGCAACGCGGACGAGTTCATCACACTCGCCAACAAGCAATACGACAGCCAAAGCTACCAACCGGCTCAAGACGCCTACATCGCTTACCTCGATCAATTCGGTGAAAGCAGTCAGTACTCTTCACTGGCTCGAACGCGAATCATCATGTGCGAGTTGTTCCGTGCGGAGCAGATGACCGATCCGGTGGCTGGTTTGGAAATGGCAAAGGAGAAGTTGCCGACCATCATCAACGAAGAAGCCATGAATGATGAGCGAGGTAACTTGGCTGGGTTCCTGGTTGATGTTGCAGAGAACATCGCGAAAGAAGCCGAGTTCGCGAAAGAAACAGAAGAGAAGCGACGTTTGCTCGAGAAACTCGACGAGCAGCAAACGTTGATCGACGATCCGAACTACATGTTGTCATCGATGAAGACGACTTTGTCCGGACGGTTGTTGCAACTCTCGGAAGCTCGCAACCGCGTCAAACGCGAAATCGATCGCAACGTTCGGCTGGATGAAACCGAAGCGGCGATGCAGACCGCGCTCGAAGAAAAGAACACCAAGGAAGCTTACGACCAACGAGATTCGTTGCTGCGTGATTTTCCTGAACTTGCCAAGGACCCGCGTTTGGTTTCGTTGATCGAAGAGGCCAGCGACATTCAGCAAACGTTGGTCAAACCATCGGCGAAAACTCCCAAGGTCAGTACAGAACCGGCCAAGGATGCCGCACTGCGATCGATTGTTCTGACGACACGCCAGGGTGATCCGGTTGTCGGAGCCGAGGACGAGGTCTTCTTCCTGCGTGCCGGTGGATCGGTGCTGGCATTTGCGGTCGACGACGGTCGATTGCTGTGGCGTGATTACACGGGCCAAGGCGAAGATTACACGCCATTGCGGTTGGATGACGGGACGGCGGTCCTGCTATCGGACATGGCCAACGATGAGATTCGTCGCTGCCGCGGTGAAGACGGAGTCGTCGAGTGGCGTGCAAAAATTGGCGAGCCATTTGTCGAACCTGTTTCGGGCCGTGATTCCATCTTGGTGACCATGGACTCGGGGACTTTGGTCTCGATGGACTCGGATTCCGGCGATGTGAAATGGTCGACGGATCTGTCGCAAGAATTGTCGACCCCCGCGGGACTGGACGACACGCTGAACCGAATCTACATCCCTGGCAGTCACAGCAACCTGTACGTGCTCAACGCACGCGACGGGAAGTGCATTGAAAGCTTGTATCTCGAACACGACGAAGGAACGATTGCGGTCGCTCCTGTGTCCTTGTTGGGGCACGTGTTTGTGATCGAGAACGCGGGCAGCGATTACGCTCAAGTTCACGTTTTGAAAGTCGACGAGAACGGCGAGAACATTTCGATTGCTCAAGATCCATTCCGGCTGGACGGCAACGTGGTCGTTCCACCGATCGTTCAGAACCGTCGATTGATTGTGTTGACCGATCGCGGCCAAGTCGCTGTGTATGACATCGAGCCAACATCGGAAAAGGATCAGGTCTCATTGATCGCCCAACAGGTTGCTGCATACGACACGCCCACGTTGACTCGCATGGCGGTTGGACGCAGTCAAATGTGGATCACGGGAACGCGAATTGGTCGCTATGAATTGCAAATCAATACGGGGCGAGTTGTTTACGATTGGGGCAAGAACGAAGGCGACACCTTCATTGGCCAACCATTGTCACTGGACGATGTTTTGGTTCACGCTCGAGTGTTGAAAGGCACCTCTGCGATTCGTGTGACGGCGGCCGAACCCAAGACGGGGAACATGCTGTGGCAAACTGATGTGGGCACACCAATCGCGATGATCACTCCCGCGCCAGAAAGCGGTTTTCATGCGGTCACCAGCCAAGGTGCCCTGTTCGAGTTGACTTCTGAATCGCTCGCGACAGGATCGACGCAGGGGCCGATTGAGAATCCTGGTGCCAGTGGGATCTCGATGAGTTTCCAGAATCCGATTGCGGTCGATGAGGTCCGACGCATTCTGTTAAACCAAGCCGAGAAGGGCGAAGCGTTGATCTACGACCCGACTCGTCGAAGTGAGAAGCTTCGTAAGGTCACGTTCCAATTGACGGGGCCGAAGCCAACCGGCGTGGCAACGTTCAGCGGTGGCGGGTTGTTCTTGCCACTCGATACGGGACGTGCCGTGTTGATGGATTGGCAAACCGGTCGCGTGAAGGGGGCCCCGTTCCAACCGGCCAGCGACCCCACTGCGACGGTTGAATGGACCAACCCGATCAAGAGCGCCGCGGACCCGGACCAAGTCTTGATCGCCGACAGTCGAAAGAAGCTTTATCGATTGCGGGTCGGCGACCAAATTCGAGAATTGTCGAGCGTTGATTTGGAGTCGCCATTCCTCGGCAAGGTTGCTGGCGTTGAGTCGAGCTTGCTTGGCGGCGTGAGCGGTCCGGCCTCGGACTACTTGGTCGGCCACGACCAAACGGGGCTCGAGCAAACGTTCAAGAAGGTCTTGGACGGACGTGTGGTTTGGGGGCCCGTTGCGGCGCAGTCGGACGCCACCGGTGAGATCGCTTTGGTGATCACCGATGACCAAATGTTGCGAGGCTTCAGTGCCTCGGGTGAACCGCTCTTCCAGACACAAATGCCAGAGGCGGGACGGTTGGTTGATGACGTCGTTTCCATTGGTGGCCGCTGGGTTCTCACCGGCAAAGACGGCTGGCTGACTGCGGTCGATCCCGCCTCGGGCGATGTGGTTGGCACAACTCAATTGGGCCAACCTTTGTCGGCCGGCCCGTTGCCAGTTGGCGACAAGTTGCTGGTCCCGGGCACGGAAGGTGTCGTTTACATCACGAACATTCCCGGTGACGCCTGATCCATGCAATTTCAGTCCTTGATGAATTCCAACGTGTTGCATTCTCGACGAACTCGCTGCTTTCAACGCATCGTTCAGAACTATCTTCTGGTCCTTGTTCTGTTGGTTGTGGGCACGTCCAGTGCGCACGCTCAGCTCCTGAACTACGCCGATTCCGGTCGTCCGGAAGCACCCGGTTTGGAATTGCTGCAGGAAGAACCACACGACCTGATCTACTTCACCGGGAAGTCCGGCGGCGGTTGGGTGAAGACTCGATTGTTGGATCTGCCCCGGCGTGAGATCCCAGCCGCGCCCAGTGGCTCATTGAAGTTCAGCATTGTCGGTGTCGAGCAACAAGAATTTGTTGCGAAATGGACCGACATTGAGAACATCGATTTCTGGGAAAAACGTCTTGAGAGGGAAACAGCCGAACGAATCAAGGCCGGTGACTTCGTCGGTGCTTACCCGTTTCTGTCGGTTCTCATTCGTGACTATCCCGCACGCCCCGGTTTAAGAAAGCTTCGGACGGAGTTCCTGTGGCGGGATGCTGGACGACGCGCAAAAAGTGGCGAGTTCGGTGCTTCGCTGGCGATGCTGGAAGAACTGCGTCGCTATGCACCCGAGTACGAAACCAAAACAGTTTTGACCGCAATCGGCGCGTTGACGGATAAGCTGATGGAGCAGCTCGTCAACGACGGAAAGTTGGAGTTGGGACAGCAACTGCTCGCGCGGTTGGAAAAGGAATACAGCGGTCTGAGTCTGTCGTCCATCACGAAGTGGAATGCTCGCTTTCTTTCGATGGCCGAGGACAAACGCGATCAAGCATTGGCGGCATTGGAAGCCAAGAACTTTCGCGATGCACGCAAGTTTTCTCGCGAAAGCATTTTTCTTAAGCCAGAGATCGAAGGCGGCACGGAGTTGGTTCGCAAAATCGACCAGATCTATCCGCTGGTGAACGTTGGCGTTTTGCAAACGGCAACGGTGCTCGACCCAACTCGCCTGGACAACTGGGCGGCTCGTCGTGCCGGACGTTTGCTGTACCGCGTGTTGTTTGAGATGCAGGGAGCAGGCCCCGAGGGCGGCGAGTACGAGTTCATCTTCGGGGACACGGAACAGAGCCCCGACCGCCAACGGTTCTCGATGTTTCTGGAGCCCGAACGTTTGCCAGAACCGCTCAATCAGGTCGACGGCTTTTACTTGGCTGATGTCTTAGCAGATCGAGTCAAAGCACAATCGCCGACTTACTTTTCACCGTGGGCCGCGGCGATCCAGGCCATCGGGCTGGACGGTCCCAAGCGGATCGATTGCATTTTGCGTCGTCCCAATGTTCTTCCGTCGGCATTGATTCAGGTCACCGTCGATGGTTCCTGGTTCGGTGGCGAACCCGGTTCGCCGACCGGTGACTATCGCCGTGACGTCGTCGAGGGCGATGTCGTTCGCTATGTCCTGAAGGGTGAACCTCGTACCGAACTGCAGCCTCGGGAGATTGTCGAGATTCGAACGGAATCGGCTGCCGATGGAGTTAGCAAACTTTTGCAAGGCGAAGTCGATGTGCTGGATCAATTGTTCCCAGCCGACGCGGTTCGATTGTCCCGCAACCGAAAAGTTCGCGTGGTCAATTATCCGTTGCCCAGCGTGCACATGTTGGTTCCGTGTAGCGAACATGAGTACCTCGCCGACAAGACGTTCCGGCGCGCGTTGGTGTACGGCACAAACCGGGAAGACATTCTGAATGGTGAGCTGTTGGAGAGCTTGGAGGTTCCTGGATGCCGCGTGCTGTCCGGGCCTTTCCCGGCTGGTCTCGAGGACAACGACCCGCTCGGGTACGCCTACGACCAATCGATTGCACCACGCAATTACGAGCCTCGTCTGGCGAAGCTCTTGATGACGATGACGATGAAGCAGATGGAATCGGAAGCGTCTCGCAAGAAAGAAAAGCCACCTGAGTTGAAACCGATCCGGCTCGCCTACCCGCCCGAGAACCTTTCCCGGATCGCTTGCGAAGCCATCCGCAGTCAGTGGCAATTGTTAGGGTTGGAAATCGAATTGGTGGAGCTTCCAGTTGGTCGTGCGTTCCCGGATCCCGGAACCGCCGACATCGCATATGTTTCGGCGGCCGTTTGGGAACCGATCATCGACGCTCGCCGCGTGCTCGGTCCCGAAGGCATGGCTGGCAGCACCGATCAATTGGTCGGATTGGGACTGCGACGATTGGAAGAATCCAAGAACTGGCGGGACGCTCGTGATCGGTTGTTGGATTTGCACGCGATCGCGCACCACGAATTGCCGGTGTTGCCATTGTGGCAATTGGTCGATTCCTATGCTTACAGCCGAGAGTTGCTGGGCGTGGGATCTGACATCGTGTCGCTGTATCAGAACGCTGAAAAATGGCGGTTGAGCAAATGAGTACCGAAACACTGTTTTCTGATGCACGCTCTATGTCACGTTTCGTGACTGGTTTGATCGCGGCGTGCGTGACGTTGAGCACGCTAACACCAACACTGGCTCAAGAACCCAACTCCGACGCTGCTGTCGAAGCAAATTCAAATGCAGAGGTCGATCCCGAAGCGGAAGTCGAGCCCGATGAGCCGCCACCATTTGATTTCGCTCCGTATCGAACCTTGATCTGGGTCGCATCGGATTCACCGCGAGTATCTGCCGACACGTTGCGAGATGATTTGCAGAAGGTCCTCGATCGTGATTTCCATGCGGTGTGGCGAACGACGATCGAAGACGCACCCACATCCGTTGCCTCGATGGCGATGCGAGTTTTGTCGGAAGTCGACTTCGACACATTGGCCGCCACCGATCCGGTGATCGCGGTGAAAAAATCGCACAACGATGCCGTTCGAATCCGATTCGCGGGAGATGTCGGTCGTTACGCCTCCAGCATTCTGGCCACGCCGGGACGCATGGAAGAGGTTCGTTCGCGGTTGATTGGCGATTCAGGGTCACCCAAAAATGCGTGGTTGGGGATCTTGCATCCAGTCGAAGGCGATGCCGTCTCATTGAAAGAAGCTTGGGCGAGAGAAGAAACGGAAGCCATCTTGGTTTCGCGAGGAATGGCGGAAACCCTGACCGAGCCGGCGGCAAAAATCGTTGTGCCGCCGATCACCGGTCAGGTCATCGATGCTGCCGAAGCTTACGACAAGATTTTCATCGTTCGCATTCGGACGGGGAGCACGCCAATGAAAGTTGAGAGCGTTGAGTTCGATACTTTGATGCGGTATTTCGGTGACACTTCCAATGCCACCGTGTCCAGTTTCAATCTGTTGCCCGAAGTGGTTGGCTCAACTTTGCGAGATGTCTTTGCTCCCGTTGCTCGGATCGATGACGCCGGGAAGAGCAACGCGGTGGGATTGGTGCGAGCATCCGGTTTGGTGACTGACAAAAACTCACCCGCACTCGTCAACGTAGGCGATGTGTTGGTGCCGATGGTTCGCAAAGATGATCGGAACGGCAACCCAATTGCGATTGGACCACTCGATTGGGCTTACTTGCTCGCCAAAGAATTGGATGGTCGGCGTGTGAAGATGGATTTTCACGCCGGTCGCGCGGGCGGATTGCAGGGGCGCAAGAATGCGAGAACGCACCGAGTAGGACTGCGCATTCGACCACGGAGAAATGAGACTCTGTTGCGACTGCACGCCAAGGGAGATCCGAATCAGCCTCTGATTGGCTACGAGATTTACGAGAAGGAACTCGAAGGCAAAAGCATGACCTTCATCGGACGCACCGATTGGAACGGTCGCTTGGATGTTGAGGCGTCCGACGAACAGCCTCTGCGTTTGCTGTATGTCAAAAACGGTGGAGCGGTTTTGGCTCGTTTGCCGATGGTGCCCGGACATCATGAAAAGACGGTTGCGGATCTTGGTGGTGACGACATGCGTTTGCAAGCGGAGTCGTACATTCGCGGCGTTCAAAATTCGATCATCGACCTGTTGGCGATTCGCGAATTGTTCAAAGCTCGAATCATGATGCGGCTGGAACGAGGCGACCTGGAATCAGCCGAAGAGCTGTTGGAAGTTTTGCGAAACCAGCCGACCAATGAACGCCTTGCCAATGACATGGGCAAGCGTCAGTCCGAGTTCATCGAAGCGATCGGTAAGAACGCCAATCAGCAACGCAAAGTCGATGAAATGTTTAGCGTGACGCGTGAAATGCTGACCAAGCACATCAACCCAAAATTGGTGCGCGACTTGGAAGAAGCCATGATTCAGGCAAAAGAAAATGGTGGCAAGTTGCCACCAAAGGAACCTGAAGAAGCGTGATCAAGTTGTTTCGGTTTCGTACCGCGAACGAAAATCCTCTTCGCTGAGGACTTCGACACCCAGTGATTCTGCTTTGGTGAGTTTGCTGCCCGCTTTCTCACCCGCGATCAGGAAGTCCGTCTTTTTGCTCACACTGCCCGCCGCTCGGCCACCCAGCTCTTCGATGCGAGCTTTGATTTCATCGCGGGTGTAATGCTGCAGTGTTCCCGTCGCGACGATGTTTTTGCCAGCGAGCGGCAGGTTCTCTTCTTCGTCGGGTGACTCCACCGGCTCGGGGCCCGACATGGTGACGCCCACCGCATCCAAGTCTGCCAGAGTTTGCGAACCTGATTCACTGTGGATGAATTTGACCAGGCTCTCGGCGATCCGGTCGCCAATTTCATGAATCGCGGCCAGGTCCTCCGCTTTCGCGGAACGCAGCAGATCGAGGTTCCAGTACTTTGCTGCGATCAGTTTTGCGACGCGTGGTCCGATGTGGCGGATGCTGATTGACGACAACACGCGAGCCAATCCGCGAGTGCGGCTCTCGTTGATTCCTGCGACCAGGTTTTCGGCGTTCTTGCGACCGAATTGAACTTCGATCATCTCGTCGCCTTTGCCCTTTCTCAGTCGGGGCCAAGTCAACTCAGCCAGTTCATCGACATTCAATCGGTACAGGTCGGCGTAGTTTTCGACCAGTTCTTTTTGCAGCAGCAGGTCGACGACCTCTTCGCCCAAGCCATCGATGTCCATGCCTGTACGACTGCCGAAGTACACCAGGCGCTGGCGAAGTTGGGCGGGGCATGCCGGGTTGGTGCAGCGGATGTAGACGCCACCTTCGTCACGTGTCAGTGGTTCGTCGCACTGGGGACACTGGGTTGGGAATTCAAATTTGGGAAGCGGTTTGGTGCGAGCGTGCTTCTCGACTCGCACAACCTTTGGAATGATCTTGCCGGCTTTCTCGACGACCACGGTGTCACCAACGCGAACGTCCAATCGTTCGATCTCGTCGGCGTTGTGAAGCGAGGCTCGCGAAACGGTGGTGTCCGCGATGTCGACCGGCTTCAAGTAAGCGACCGGCGTGATCGTGCCGGTCTTGCCAACTTGCACATCGATGGCCTCGAGAGTCGTGATCGCTTCGTATCGCTCGAATTTGTAAGCGATCACCCATCGCGGGCTCTTGCTGCGCACACCCAGTTTTTCGCGTTGCTCGAACGAGTCGACTTTGAACACGATGCCATCGATCTCAAACGGCAGGTCGGGCATCTCCGTCTCAAGTTTCGCGATCGCTTGCAGGGCGTCCTCTTTGTTGTCAAAGCGAACGACATCCGGTGCAATGGGAATGCCCAATGTTTCGACATGCTTGAGGAACGTCATGTGATCGGTCGCTTGGACTCCGATCAGTTCACCGCTGCCGTGGCAAAAGAAGCGAATGTTTCGCGAGGCAGCGATCTTGGGATCGAGTAGGCGGATCGTTCCCGCCGTGACGTTGCGTGTGTTCTTGAACGGTTCGTGGCCCGCTTCGGTTTGACGGACATTGAGATCCGCGAGATCCGCGTCGGTCATGTAGAGTTCGCCGCGAACTTCGAGGACCTCGGGAACGTTGCCACCGGCAATTTCAGGATGGGCTTTCGCAGCGTCCGCGATCGATCGAGGCAATTCGCGAATGGTGCGGACGTTGTGCGTGATGTCGTCGCCGACCTGCCCGTTGCCTCGCGTGAGTGCCAGCGTCAGTTCGCCGTTTTCGTAGCGAATCGATCCCGCGACGCCGTCGATTTTGTATTCCATCGTCCAGGCAACTGATTCGCCTTCGAGCGATTTTTCGATTCGCTCCATCGCCGCCGCCAACTCTTCGCGGCTGTACGTGTTGTCAATCGACAACATGGGGACGCGGTGGGGAATCTGAACCAGTTGATCGACGACGTCGCCGCCGACCAGTTGCGTCGGTGAATTGGGTTGGCGAAGTTCCGGGTTTTCTTCTTCGAGCTGCGTCAGCTCGGCCAGCAATTGATCGTATTGCAGGTCGGTGATTTCAGGAGCCGCATCGTCGTAGTAGAGACGATTGTGGTGATTGATTTCATCGACAAGTTGTTGCACGCGGCTGGCAATGGAATCGGAGGCCACGAAACGATCCTGGGGCAAGAGAGAGTCACCAAAGGTCTCGGCGGACCGAGATCGGCATCCATTGTCCGTTTGCGACCCGCTGATTCCAGACCCCTTGCTAGTTTGAGCATCAGTCCCGCAATCCACCGGTATCAGTGATACACGCGCACAAAAAAACGGAGCCCAACTCCGGCGATTCGAGGTCGCCGGCAGTTTGGCTCCGTGATGGAACGTGAATCAATCGGACTCAGGCCGAGTCCATTTGATCACTCAGCAGTGCCAGCTGCTGCGTCGATGCCTTCTTTGGCTTTCTCGCCACCTTGGTCGATGGCACCGTCAACGGTTTCTTTGGCAGCTTCAGGAACCACGTCTGTCGTCGCGTCTTTCGCAGCACCAGCGGCGGAGTCCACGCCTGCTTTGGCTTGGTCAGCGATTCCGGCGGCGGATTCGGAGCCCTTCTCACATCCAGCCAAGACAGCAACCAAGGAAAGAGCAAGCAGCGATTGAGTGAGCTTTGCGAACATCGAATTCATCCTGAGAAAGTGGGTGGGCGGATCCCGACAAGTTTGGTGGTCCGCCATTCGATTTTAACCCTATCTTAACTGTGCCTGAACGCAAGTGGACCGACGATATTCGCTCTCTTCTCGCGGTCAATCTTCCAAAGATGCACAAACCAATTGCTCATCATTGCGAGCGAAAATGCAGCGGTTGGCATAGGCCGGATGAGACCATGTGACTCCATTGCGTCGTGGCAATTGCACCGTCGTCGTGTCCAGCAAATGAGTCTGGCTGAGAGGTTGATAGCCTTCGGGCGTCAGGTGGGCGATCGTCAATTGACCTTGATCGTTGAACATCCAATCCGTTTGCGAATTCTCGCTTTGATGCACAACCGTGTGGATCGTGCCCCATCGATTTCGCGGAACGGCCGTGGTGTCCTCCCAGACTCGTTCGCCGGTTTCCATCTCCAGGCAACGCAGTTCACCATAGCTGTCGACACCGTAGACGTAACCATCTCGCATCACAGGTGTGCTGATGATGGAATGCAACGCACGGGTGTTCTTTTCGTCGACCCCGACTCGGTGCCACTTCTTTTGTGCCGCAGGTTCGGTGTCCGACAGTTCAAGCATCATGGAACCGTCATAGAAGGATGTGACAAACAGATGGTTGTCGTCCACGACCGGAGTGGCGACACCGATCGGCATTCGAGAAGGAGGAAACGGGATTCGCCAGAAGACATCTCCGGTCGAAGGCGAGAGTCCGCTGATGCTGTCTCCGGTCCAACACACGACAACGTCTCGCCCGCCTTGCTGGATCAAAATTGGAGCGGAATAGCCGGCACGCTCATCGAGCGAACGCCAGGCTTCGTCGCCGGTCGCCAGATCAAATCCCACGACGCAGGCTCCCTTGGAACCACCAACAATCTGAACCACGATCGGTTTGTGAGTCTCGCTGGTCACCACCAGCGGAGCTCCTGTGATTCCCCAGATTGGCATCGCGATTTTGTATTCTTGATTCAAGTCATGCTTCCACAAGATCTCTCCCGTGGTCGCATTGAAACAATGGAAGTGCCCCATCGCGCCGACGGCCAATGCTTTCCCATCGTGCAGCGTGACGCTGGCGCGGGGACCGGCTCGGTAACCGATCTCATAGGCAGCAGCGTAGGAATGTTCCCAGACCAAGCTTCCGTCCTTCTCGGCAAAGCACAGCACACGTTCAATCTCATCGGGTTCCGTTTGTCGGTCGGTGACATAAACCCGTCCGTTCGCAACCGTTGGGCCGCTGTAACCGGAGCCGATTGGAACAGACCATTTCAATGGTAGTTGGCCTTCGGGGAGCTCCGTCACGATTCCAGTTTCGGTCCAGTCCCCGTCGCGGCCCGTGCCTCGCCACTGCGGCCAGTCGTCCGCTTTCGCGAAAACTCCAAAGACATTGGCGGCTACGACCAGAAGAGCCAAGCTCATCATCCGCTGGCATGATCCTGACGGGAAACGGCAGCGTCGAATCGAGATTCGGTTGAGCATCGAGAACTCCAGGTCGGTGAAATGGGGGGAACATGGAAGTCTAGTGCGTCGGCGGGAGTGTTTCGAGCTGTTGCATTTTGCCCGGATTCGCTGGTTTGCCGTTTGTATCGCGTGAAACACGATCGATGTGGCGATGAAACCTGGATTCTCGTATTGATTCGATGTCCGTTCTCCGTCGGCGGCAAATTTTTTCCGGCGGTTTCGCCGCCAATCTGATTGCTTGCAGTGGTCCCGATGAGCCACCCACTGAGATCGAAGTCGTTTTCCGCCCAACCGCAACGCAGCGACCAATTCGTGTTGTTGTGGTTTGCCTGCTGCATCTTGGTATGGATGAGCGTGGGCATCGTAGCGGCTCAGGAAATTGTCTGGACGACGCCCAAACCTCCACCGTTCACAACATCGACGGCTACCACCTATCCGGTCGAAACGTCGGTGCCGGTTTCCTCGCCATCGATTTCTCCATCGATCGTCACATCATCGAATTCGGCCTGGGCAACTCAGTCGGAATCCGTTGAAAGCTGGCCCAGTCACACGGAAACCTCGTCGCGAGGTCGATTGACGCCGCCCGCGTTCACTTCCAGCTCCCAATCCAATTCGAGTGCCAACAATCTTTCTCGGCCATCGCGATCCACCAATTCGCAGTTGAGCACGCGACCGATTCAACGTCCTTATCCTGGAGCGACTCAAGCCTCGCCATCCGTCGTTCAGCGTGAAACGAGTACCCGATCGGATTGGGATGCGACCGACACGACTGAAGCAACCGCGGTGAGCTACCCGTTGCTTCCTCGTCAGCCCAGTGAGCTAGATGATTGGCGGCAATCGCCGTACGCGGACATGCACGTTCGCGCGGCGCAGCAGACCGAATCGCAGTTTCGTTCGCTCGCTCAAACATCGGATCCCATTGCGGCCGACATCGGAACCAAGAACGCAGAGTTGGTTCAGCAATGGATTGATCTCGCCGCGAAGTACAACCAGCTGGCCGGTCGAGTTTATTCCGCCAAGGAGCAACTCGATGCAACGCAGTCGGACTTTGAAGACGTCAATCAGAAGCTGACACGGCATGGCCTAACGCCCACGATCGGGCTGTTGCTTCGCCATAAGAAAGACCAACTGGAACAATGGCAGATCGAAAACAGCCAAACCGCTTTGGCGAGCGAGGCTCTCGGGAAATCGCGTCAACAACAATTGGAGTTGGACCTGATTCGGTTGGATGGATCGGAACCTGAGCGGCAAGCCGCGGAAGTTCTCGCGGCCGCGGGGTACGACGCCAACCGCTATGGCGACCCGTTGCGATTGCAAGTCGAAGAATTGCTGCGTCAACGCGGCGCCTGGATTCGTTCGTTGCAGGTCGGGTATCAGGACCAACAGCAAAAGATCAGCGAGTTGGATTCGATTACGACCGCATCGGAATCCTTGGCGGGTGACTATCGAATGCTGATCGACCGGCACGTCATGTGGATTCGCAGTGATGAACCAGTCGGCCTGCGTGACGCTCGCAACTTGAAGGGTGGGATGGCAGCGTTGTTCGACTCAAGTCGCAGCGGCGATTTTGGACCCACATTTGAACGGAAGATCTCCGCCAACCCGGTCGGTGCGATCGGATTGTTGGTTGGCATCGTGTTAATACTGGTGCTTCGTTGGCTCGCGAAAGCTTCGTTGATCGCCATCGGCAGTCGCAAAAGGATGCGGAAGGCTGCTCCGCAAAAACGAAAACTGTATGCCGGTGTGCTCACCGTGTTCGTTGCCGCGGGCATTCCTGCGGTCTTGTTTTGGATTGGTCGTTGGCTGGGAACCGGCATCGTTTCAGAAGCAACATTGCACGCATCGAGCGCATTCTGTGCTGCGAGCTTAGTGGCTTGGTTGATCGAGGTTCCTCGGCAATGGTTGCGGGCGGATGGCTACTTGGATCAACACGTTGACATTGAATTGTCGCGGCGTCCTCGTGCGATGAAGTACCTGACCATCATTGGCATGGGATTGGTTGTCGCGGCGTACTCGATCACGTTGATGAGCCAAATTGACCACGGCATGTGGCGCGGGTCGGTCGCTCGCTTGGGATTCATTCTGGCGATGCTCTTGGTGGGCTGGACGATGCACTTGGCTTTGCGTCCGGTCGGCGGCTTCCTTGAACCGCTGATTGAAAAATATTGCGGCAGTGTGATTCATCGCGGTCGTTTCTTGATGTACTTGGCCGGCCTCGGATTGCCGCTGTTTTTGATCGTTCTATCGTCGCTCGGCTACAGCGTCACAACGCACGAGATCATTCAGCGGATCATCTTCACGGCGGTGACGTTGATGTCAGCTTCGATTCTTTGGGCGGGAGTCAAGTATGTGTCGGCGGAAGCTTGGGACTTGTTGACCGGCACACGTTCGCTAAAGCAAGAGCGGGACGAGTACGACGAACCTGAGTCCGGCCGAGTCGCCGGGGCTCTGGGTGAGCATTTCCTTGAGCTCAAGCATCACCTCGCCTTCCTGTGCCAATGTGCAATGGTGTTGGGGGCGGTGGTTTGTTTCGGTTGGCTTTGGATCGATGTGTTTCCCAACGTTCGAATGGGCAACCCGGTTCTTTGGACGGTGGAAGACACCGTGCAACAAGCCAGCGTCAACGCGGTTGGTCAAACCGTCATGCAATCGGCGGTTGAAACGACTCCCGTGACCGCAATGCATTTGTTGCTGGCTGCTGGCACACTGTTTGTCGCGTTTCAGTTGGCCAAGTTGTTGCCGGCATTGTTTGATGCGTTGGTTCTGCAGCGGGTGTCCTTCGATGAAGGCATGGAACACTTCACGTTGGTGTTGGGACGGTTCCTGCTCTTCGGGGTTGGATGTTTCGTCGCTTGCAAATGGATTGGGGTGCGTTGGCAAACGATCCAGTGGTTGGCGGTTGGCTTGATGATCGGCTTGGGATTCGGTTTGCAAGACATGGTCCGAAACCTGTTTGGCGGGTTCATCGTGTTGTTTGAAAAGCCTGCTCGATTGGGCGATTTGATCACCGTCGGCAACTTCACCGGACGCGTCGCAGCGCAGCGTCTGCGAACGACGGTGTTGTCGGACGATGACGGCCGTGAGGTGATCGTTCCGAACAAGAACTTTGTCAGTGATGACGTGGTCAATTGGATGGGCGCGGGACGATTGAGCGTCATCCCGATGGAAGTCGCCGTCACGCGAGACGAGCGGCCGGCAGACCTGTGCCGAACGTTGCAAGAACTGATGATTGAACAGCCCGAAGTGCTGCTGACACCGGCTCCTCAAGCCACGCTCGTGTGCGTTGGGCAGCGGTCTCAACGAATTGAAGTGCGTGCTTGGATCGAACAGGGCCAGAACGCGGAACGCTATCGCGACCAGTTGTTGAAACTTGTTCGTCGTCATTTGCTCGAACGGAATTTGCTGGCTCAAAACCAACCATCTCAACCGGAGATGCGAGATGTGTTGACCAAGCAAGACGATTCAGAAGACTTCTTCGACGACGACTTTGGCCAGCCACGACTTTCCGACGCGATTCGCAAGCGAAAACGCCGCGCTTAGAAGCCATGGGCGCGGCATCCGAGATCGAGGTGGTTTCGCGATCGTCGTTGAAAGCGTATTTCTGGTCGTTGGTCAGTTGCCCAGACCAAGAGGTCGCGTGGCGTGACGGTGCGAGCTGGCCAGTGATTGCCGGACGGATGGACGCAGGCTCGCGGTGAATTCGCTGCCATTGTCGAATGAAGTCCATGGTTCCAACGAAGCATATTCGTTGTCCAACCGATCGATGCCCAGATATCCAAACCCATCCCCGCCTTGACCAGCGAACGAGTCGGCTTGTCCCGCCACTTCCACGAACTCAATCCGCGTTTGTTGTTGGGGTTGAGAATGATGGAATTGCATCATCCAGTTTCCGCCAACATCTGTGATGGCGATCTCTTCCCCGAGCAGGCGACCGGCACCGTCGTAAATGCGTCCGACAATTTGGGTTCCTGGTCTTGCTGCTCCACTGAAAATCGGTTCGGGAGCCAGGAACTGAATCGCTTTTGTCAGTTCGCGTGGACGGTGTTGATGAGGCGTGTCGAAGTACAACGCTTCGGATTCTTCGAATGGCTTCGAGGCATCACGTTTGTCTTCTTGGAGCTGACCCTTTTCGTTTTGGCTGAAGTCGTTGTAAGCGTCAAAAGTAAAAAACGTCAGTTCGATCTCTGTCGGATCATTTGAAGTGCCGGTGTCGCCTGGTTCACCGAGATTGTTTCCGTTGGGATCATCGCCGCTGTCTGAATCGTCGGTGATTCGTCCGATTGGGTTGCCGGCTTGGTTCCGAAGTGGATCGCCATTTTCATCGAGTGGATTGCCACTTCCCTGAGCTTGGTTGATCAGTGTGACTTCGGTCTGTCCGGGTTCGCTGACCACTTCGACGGTCAACTGGACGGTCACGCTTTCGCCTGGACGAATCAATCCGGTGATGCCGTCGAAGATACTTTGGGTTGTATCATTCACGTAGGCGTTGTTAATGACCGGATCGACGGATGCATTGGACTCAACGATTCGGGGCGATCCAATCACTTCGCCAAAGTTAACTCCGTATTCCGATGCCAAGTCGTCGAACAATTGCAGATCACTGAGATCCGTCGTGCCCGTGTTCTCAAGGATGAATTCAATCGTCAGTTCATAGGTGAGTCCAAGTTGTTTGGCATCCACGATCGACTTCGCAACTCCCAAGTCGGGAATGTGCAGAGGTGTTGGGTCATCAGCCGAGGATGAATCGCCCGGCTCTCCTAGGTTGGTGGAGGACGGGTTCAAGCCCGAGTCGCTCCAGTCGTTGACGATCGCACTGGCGTTGCTTGGGTCCGAACCAGTCACTGTTGCTTGGTTCTCTAAGAACGATGCCGTTCCGCCCGCATCGGGATCGATTTCCACATCAAAGGTGACCGTGAATGTGTCGCCTGGAAGCAGTAACCCAGAGTTCGGGTCAAGCATGTTTTGAGTGACATCCGTCTCCCAATTTGGGTTGAGTGTTGGCGCGGTGCCGGACACGCCGCCCGTTTGGATTTGGGTGTTCGAAACGCCCAAGTAGGCGTCTCCGAACATGTCAGCAAGATCTTGCTCGAGTTGCAAGTTGTTCAGTTGGGTTGCGCCCAAGTTTTCGACGACGATGGTCACAGGAACGGTGAAGTTGTCCGAATCGGGGATTTGAACTGGATCACCATGGTCCAATGCGATTCCGATGGCGGGGATCAGCGTGGGATCGTCGAATCCGCCAGTGTCGCCTGGATTGCCAGGGTTGCTCGTTGCCGGATTGCTGCCGGTGTCGGAAAGGTCCGTGACGGTACCGTCATAACCCGCTACCAAGGGACGCGAGTCGTAGTCGCCCGAGACCGAAACTTGGTTGCTAGAAGTGGACACCAATTGATCGATGTCGACTCGCACGGTGAATCGAACGGAGATCTGGTCGCCTGGATCCAGTGTCCCCGACGAACCGTCAAACACTTCGATCAACGTGTCTCCGTTCCATGCGGCGAGATTCGGATCGCTGTTGGCGTTGGATGCAACGATGGACGGAGGATCGACGACGGAGATGAATCCAGGGCCAAAGCGATCGTCCAGGTCTTCGGTGAGTGTGATGTTATCAAGCGACACAGTGCCGAGGTTCCGAATGACGATTTCGTAGGTGATGTCGCGGTTTCCGTCGGGGGCTCCGGTTGAGGTGACCAAGCGTTTGGCGGCACCGATTTCTGGCAATACCAAAGGAGTCACATCGTCCGTGGATCCGCTGTCGCCGAGGGAACCAGCGTTGGAAGTGTTGGCATTGATACCACTGTCCGAGAGATCGCTGGCGACGACTGGCGAACCGCCATCGAGCAGCACGGCACCGTATTCGTCCAACGCTCGGCCTGTTGCTACGGCTTGGTTCTCTGCTGTTTGAGACAAACCATCAACGGCATCGGGATCAACGACGACGTTGAAGGTGATCTCAAAGGAGTCACCCGCATCGAGTGAGGCTGTGGTCGCATTGATCATCGACGCCGAAGTGTCGGTTTCCCATCCCGCATTGATGGTTGGGAACGAACCGGTGCCGCTTGTGTTGTTGATTGCCAACGAGCCGGTTTCGATTTCAATGAAGGCGTCGCCGAACTGGTCCGCGACATCATCGTGAAGCGTCAGTTGATCCAATGTAACCGAGCCAATGTTTTCAACCGACATCGTGTAGGTCACTGTGAAATGACGCGAGACGGGGTCTTGAGTGAAGCTGGTTTGCTGCTTGGCAACACCAATGTCCGCGACATAGACCTGGGTCGCATCGTCTTCTGTTCCTTGGTCGCCGGGGGCGCCCGAGTTGGTTCCGGTGACGCTGCTGCCACTATCGGATACGTCCGTCACACTGAGCGGCGTGCCCGGAACTGTCGTCACATCGGTTCCGCCCGCCGTCGATGTGTTGAAGATGGCAGATGCTGTTCCCGACGCATCGGGATCGACCGTCGCCACGAACGTGACGGTCAATGACTCACCAGCTTCGAGGAATTCAGTGGTGGCGGCGGGATCGAACATGTCCAGCGAAGTGTCGGTGGTCCACGCCCCGTTGATGACTGGTGTTCCAGCACTCGCCGTCGCTACGACGGGTGTCGACACGGAAACAAACCGACTGCCGAGCTGGTCTTGCACGTCATCAAATAGCGTCAGGTCGTCCAGTCTGACTGACCCCGTGTTTTCGACGTAGATCTCAAAAGTGACGTCCCAAAGGTCGCCATTGGCAACCACATCGAGAACATTCTTGAGTGTTTGCAAATTCGCAATTTGATCGGTGTCGCTGTCAGAGTTGTTGCCGGTTGTTGGATCCACTCCATTGAATGCGTCATCTGTCACGCTCACATCGACAGTCAGCGGATCGTTGTCCGCGTCAAGGATTTCAACGACGTCCCCTGAAATCGAGAGGTTGACCGTTTCGCCGTCTTGTACCACAGGCAAAGTCCAGGTCACCGTGCCGGCAACAGCATCGATCACGCCTCCAGCGGTTGCGGTCACATTTTCGAGCACATTGGTTGGGAATTCTGCGACGACCACAACATTCTCGCCACTGAAAGTCCCATTGTTGGTCAACGTGATGTCGTGGGTCACACTTTCGCCCGCGACGACGTTGTCGTTCCCGTCATCCACGGTGATCGTGTAATCAGGGTGTCCGTGATAGCCGAAATCAGTGGTGGTGTTGTCTGTGTTCGCTGCCAAAACGACGATGGTGGTGTTGTCGGTCGTCGCATCGTCGTTGTAGGTAGGGTTGTCGCCGACCTGGTCTGGCAAGTCGGTGGAGTCGACGCTGATGGTGTAATCGCCAGCGATCAAATGGTCGAAGGTGTAGGTTCCATCCGAGGCAGTGGTGACGGTGTCGGTGTAGTCCACTGTTGAATCACCATCAACGTCGATCGACAAGGTGACATCAACACCACCGAACCCACGGTCATTGTCGCCCGCGTCAAATACGCCGCCATCTCCTGAGTAGTCGAAGTACACGCGGTCGCCGATGGACGAGTTACCTCGATAGCCGAAGTCTTGGTCACTTGGGAGATTGGCCAATCCGATGGTGAAAGAAGATTGGTCGTCGAGCGATGCGTCTGGATCGTCAGTCTGTGTGGTTCCAGCCAACGGGGTCACGACAATTCGATAGTCCGCGCCCGGTTTTTCAGCGAATTCATAGACGCCATCCGAGTCCGTCGTAGTGACGAAGTCTTCTTCGTACGTTCCGTCGCCGTCGTGGTCCATTTGCAAAGTGACAGTGACTCCTGGTAAACCGGTTTCGCTAGCAGCATCATTGGACCCGTTGTTGTTCGCGTCCCAGTAAACAACGCCACCGATTTCAAACTGCGTTTCGCCAAAGTCCTGGTCGACGGCACCGGTCAATGGCAGGGTGACGCTCAGTTCGTCCGCACTGGTGCTGGTGTAGTAGCGAGGTTGGACTTGACGAACCACGTAGTCATCGGCGGCCAGGTTTTCAAAGGTGTAGTTTCCATTGGCATCAGTGGTGGTGAATTCCAGCAGATTGGTGCCGGTGCTGTCGTACAACTCGATGCGAATGGTTTCAATGCCGGTCGTTTCGCCTGCTTGCTGGGTGCCGTCGCGGTTGTCGTCCATGTAGACCGTGCCCGCGATGGTGGCTCCACGTTCACCGAAGTTGTACTCCGTTCCCAAGTCATTCTCGACGACATCGATTCCGGATATGACATTGTCGGTGCTGTCGTCTCCGTTGGACAAACTGCCGTCCGCGTGTTTGCCGTCGTTCCAAGTGGCCGGTTGCGACTGTGTGATCGTGTAGCCGGTCACGTTGGAAGGACGCAAGTTTGCGAATTCGTATCGTCCATTGCTGTCCGTTTGGACGGTGACGTCGATATCGTTTCCGCGATCGTCGGTGCCGGTCAATCGCATGGAAACCAATGCAATCCCTTCCTCGCCAGTGTCTTTCACGCCGTCGTCGTCGCGGTCGTTGTATACGAAACCCTCCAACGAATTGGGGCGAAGTTCTGCGAAATTGTTCTCGCTGCCGGCGGTGTCGCTGGTGATGACGACTTCAGTGAACTGGTCGTTGCCAAGCGTTCCGCCTTGAGTACCCACTGTGTCGATCCCATCGAGGCGACCGGAGGGTTGGCTGACTTGAGTGATGGTGTAGCCCGTTGCGTTAGAAGGACGCAGGCCGGTGAACTGGTAGAAACCATTGGCATCGGTCGTCACCGTTTCATCCACCGCATTGCCCAAATCGTCTGTGCCGGTGATGCGGATGGATTGAGATTGGATGCCAATTCCATCCGAGCGATTGCCGTCGTTGTTTTGGTCTGTGAAGACATACCCCGATACAGTTGACTCGATGACTTCCCCAAAGCGATAGTCCGTTCCGGTGTCACCGCCGGCTACGTTGACGCTTTGGATCTGATCGTTGGTGCTGATGTCTCCATTGGACAACGATCCATCGGTTTCCGATCGATCGGCATAGGCTCGTCCCGACGGTGCGTTGAAAGCGGGTTGCGTTTCTGTGATCGTGTATTCGCCTGGTCGCAGAGCGTCAAACGCGTAGAGTCCGCCACCGCTTGTTACCACCACGATGGGAGTGATTGCACCGTTGTCGTCTGTGCCAGTCAATGTGACCGTTACGCCATTGATGCCGCTGTCACCAGCATCAAAGATTCCGTTGCTGTTGGCGTCGTGATAAACGATTCCAGAGAGTTCGCCTTCTTCTAGTTCGCCGAAGTTGTAGTCCGATCCACCGTTTTCGTTCGCGGTCGAAAGCACGATGGTGGTGAATGTGTCATTGGTGGAGTCGTTTCCTCCACCCGTGCCGAGCGTGTCGGTACCGTCCAGGTAAGCCTTGCCGTTGGCCGCGGTGGTTGGTTGGGTTTGCGTGATTGTGTAGGTACCAGGACGCAGATCATCGAAGAGATAAAAACCGTCCGGGTTGGCGCCGTCACCGGTTGTGAACGTCCGAGCCGTGATCGCTCGTCCCAAGTGGTCTGTCCCGGTCAATGTCACGGTGACGCCATCGATTCCATTTTCTGTTCCATCCAAGACACCATCGTTGTCGGCATCAAAGTAGACGAATCCATCGAGTGAATGCTCGCGAACATGGATGTCATCGGTATCTACGTCGCTGTTGTCGCCGTCGGCATCGGTTTCGTTTCGCTCACCCGATTCGTTTCCATCGAGGGTTGTCGCGGAGGTGATGCGGGCTGTGTTGGTGTAGTCTTCGCCAACGATCACATCGTCGTGAATTCGAACGGTGAACTCGAAGCTCGCAGTTGCTCCCGAGGCAATGTCGCCACCGGTGTAGGTGATGGTTCCGGTCGTGTTGGTTGCGGCGAATCCAGATTCAGTGGAGGTGAAACTAACCGTTGAAATGTCATAGACGGCCGGATCCAGAATGTCTTGCAAATCAACTTCATAGGCAGCGTGCGGCCCATCGTTTTCGACTTCCAATGTGATGGTGACTTGATCCCGAGCGTTGACGTTAGCGAGATCGATTGACTTGCTGATTGTCAGGTTGGATTCGACCACCGTGACGTCCACCGAGTTCGATGGTGCGGCGGCCACACCATCTCCCGAAACATCGATCGTGGCGATGTTTGAGAGTGTTGATTGTGATCCGGTGTAACCTGTTGTTCCAGAATTGTCCGTGACGACTGCGGTGACCAGAATACTGAACGAATTGTTTCCGGCGTTGTTGTCGACTGCTGTGCTGATAGAACCAAAGGTGAAAGTGACATCCTCGCCGTCGGTCGTTCCACCGGAAACGGTTGGCGCGTTGACCGTGCCGTTGAAACCGCTGGTGTCCAGCGAGTAAGAAACATATTGCAGTCCGGTCGGAAGCTGATCCACGACGGTCAAATCGGGTGACTCTCCCTCAGGCATCGTCACTTGCAAGCGATAGGTCACTTCTTCGCCGATCGTGACATTCGAACCGATGGTCTCGGTTTGGTTGGTTGATTCGAGCGCCTTTGTGAAAGCGGGAGGATTGACCACAAACGAGATCGAATCGCCACTAAGGTAATCCGCCGTGTTGTCGCTGGAGTTGGTTCCCACGCGTTCGTCGCTGGCGACGTTGTGGGTGCTCCGGTTCTGAACGTCGCCGTTCAATGACGACCAGTCGACGATCGGATCGTTTTCGAAATCCGCGTTGGGAGTGACTGAAGACGCCACGGTTCCATTGACAGTGATGGTCACGGTCCGCCCGACTTGTGACGCGAGCATGTCCCAATCTGCGCCGGTGTATTCCAGCGAATATCCGGTGCCGTCTGAACCTGTGAGTGTGAAGTCACCCGCTGACACCAAACCTGCCGTGTCAGTCACGGAAAAAGTCACACCCGTGAGCGCTGATGCGGCACCGTTCTTTGGCAACTCATCGAGGAACCCCAGGTCGAATGCGTCGAGACCACTGTCGTTGGTGAGCTCGATTGTGTAGCTCACCGCGTCTCCCGCATCGCCGGTGGTTTGTCCCGGGTTGCCGGCGATCGAAATGCTCTGGTCCAACGTGATCTCTGGTTCAACCACCGTCACATCGACCGCATCATCGGTGACATCGTTGGCGGCGTTATCGCCCCAGGTGTAAGTTGCAACATTGTCCAGTGCGGTCGCGGCCTGGTTACCAGACGTATTGAGAACGACGGCTTGGTATTCGATCGTCAGTTGACCACCATTGCCATCGCTCGTGTCACTGTCGGTGACGGTCCCCAAGTCAAAAGTGATGGTCTGGCCGTCATTCGTGATGACTGGCGTCAGTGAACCGCTGTATGTGATGCCACTGTCGCTTGTGCTGATGACATTCACAAACGCTAGCCCGGCGTCCAATTGATCCGTGATGACTGATTGCGGCACGGTGGCCTCCGGGAAGTCGATGACCAACCGATAGGTCACCAACTCACCGATCACCCCTTGGTTGGCGCCGTTGCCGCCGGAAACGATTTCGGTTCCCACCAACGTTTTGGTGATGTCCCAAGTCGTGACCACGTTCACGTCCTGCGAGTCTGCTTGGTAGTAGTCGTTGGGTTGCCCAGTGGTGTCGCTGCCGTCACGTTCGCCAGTGGGCGATCCCGATCCGATGTCCGTTTCAAGGGATGTCCAGGTCAACGTGGCGTCGGTTGTCAATGTGTCATCGGGAGTGATGGTGCCATCAACCGTTCCGTCGTACTTAATCTGAACCGTTTGACCTTCATTGAGTCGGTCGAAGGAGACACTCAGAGAGGACCCGCTTTGACTGATTGTTGGGTAACCAGCATCGCCCGAGTTGACAGCTACACCATCGATCAGAATCGTTCCAATGGATCCATAGGTGAAATTGTCCGGCAATGCCGTTGTCAGCACCACATCGAAGGCGTCCGATTGGTTGATGCCGCTATTGACGGCGAAGTTCACCGTGTACTCGACCGTGTCTCCTGCATCGACATTGGGAACATCGGATGTGATGGTTGGTTGAGTCAGCGATGGTTCGACAATACGGGCTTGTGGACGGTCGCCATTGGGAAGATCGAACTGAGTGGTGTTTCCGGATTGGACGCGGAAATCGTTGTGCCGATTGTCGCCGCTGTCATTGCTTCCTGAGCTGGTATTGTCGACTAGGGCATCGAATTCAATGACCACAAATTCTGCGTTGGCATCGGTGTCCGAGTTGGTCAAATTGCCAAGCTTGAAGTAGACGTCGGTCCCGCTTGCGTAGGCGTCGTCGTTGCCGCTGGTCGAAGTGGAAACAGCGTTGTCAGGCAACGCGAATGTGGGCGTGAAGGATGAGTTCGTGGAGTCCAAACCGGCACCGGAAATGGTGTCCGATGAAAGGCCACCGTCGCTGATGAATGCGACGTTGGCATTTCCATCATTCAAGTACGTCAGTCCGGTCGGCAAAAGGTCGCGAATGACAAAGTCGTCCAGGCTTCCTTGTGGGATTTCTACTTGAATTCGATAGCGAATTGTCTCGCCAATGGTGATTCGTTCGACACCACTCTCTGACGTCGTGTGTGCTTGGTCTGTCGAAACAATGGTCTTGGTGCCATCAAAGTTTCGCGTCGCTGCATCGGCGGTTTCTGTCAAACCGGCCGCATGGTTTTGGCCGCCCTCTTTCGAGGCGTAGTGGGCGATCTCGGCGTTGTTCGTGTGTGTTTCGTTGATCGTGGTCGCATCGGACACTTCCACGTCATACAGGATCACCAAGATATTGCGTCCGTTGGTGGGATCGTCCCCATCGATTGATCCCGCGTCGGCACCGGAAGAGTTGGGAGTCGGTCCAGGGTCGTCAATGATGATCCCATCGCCAAACAAACCAGGGTTTCCACCGTTGACATCCGTGAACGTGTGATCTGCTCCCGTGCCATCAACCACCCGCATGGAGCCGCCGACAAAGGTGAATCCAGGTGGCAGTTGATCATTGACCGTGACATCGTGGGCTCCGCGATAGGATGACCCATAGTTTTCGATCACGATTGCGTAGCGAATCCGATCGCCCGCTTCCAAATTATCGATGTTGGCATTGACCGGAGTTGTTTCCAAGCCATCGCTGTTCAGAGTGCCGGTGAATGTCCCACCTGAACCCACCGAGTCGAACGTGACCGGTCCAATGTCACCAGTGATGTTGGCGTTGGCATTGTCAGTTGCGACCACGCCCTTCTGGATCTGCAACAAAGGTTGTGTCATTTCCACTTGGACAATTTCGTCCAATACGGTCGAGTCTTGTTGCGTTGTTCCTTCCGATGCGCGGACTTGGTTCGTCAAAAACAATCCATCGGCTGTAGGCAAATCGCTCGCTGTGATGGAAAGATAGAGCTCAATGTCCGACGGCAATGAGTTCGGATCGTCGTAGCTACCGAAGTCCAAAGAGAGGGCATTGGTTCCTGGGTCGACAACAATCGTTGGGGTGATGTTCGAGTTGGGACCGTTGCTGTTGTAAAACGAATCGTTGCCGCCAAATTCGATCACACCGGATCCCGGTGGAGTTGCGTCAAAAGAATTTCCTACGTCGACTGTCCAGCCGTAGGTCCCACCCGCATTGTCCGCTCCGTCCGCGTCATGGTCCGTCGCATTGAAAATGGGCAGCGGAAGAAAGTCCGTGATGACAAGGTTCTCAAAGTCAGCCGAGGCCAACGAATAGTTGATTCGATAGGTCACCACATCACCGGCGACCAAAATGACTTTGCCGGTTTCCGGATTGGTCGGAAGGCTGGTGCTTCCGTTGATCGCGTAGATCGTCTTCTCTAGCGTTCCGCCTTGGATTTGGATCGAGGCCGAGGAGGTGTCCGACTCGGTGTGCAGCTCTCTTTCCATCGGTGCGAATCCATCGCCCGGGTCATCGTCTTCGGCGTTTTCTCGAACTGATCCGGATATCGTCAAGCTGGAGTTGGTGATGATGTCGCCTTGGTCAACACTTCGGTCACCAGACGGGAATGTGTCGGCGTACTCATCTTGAATGATGGTGCGGAAGCGAATCGTACCGGTTGCGGAACCTTGGTTGGTGTCACCGTCCGTCAATCCACCCTGGAGAATTCCATCGGTAGCACCATTGTCGATCAGGACTTGCGACAGATCGAAGTTCAAAGTCGTCGTGCCGTCCGACAGGCCATCCTCAGCACCATCATCGGTTCGATCGATTTTGGTTTGATCGACCACCAATGTCTCACCGCTATCGGCGTCGATGGAATCTCGAACGGTGAAGCTTCCTGTGACATTTCCGTTCATGTCGGTGATGTCAAAGGTTGCTCCGTAGCCAAAGTCAAACAACTGGCCATCTTCGAAGAGGTCCGTGATTTGTAAATCACCGAACGTGTAGTAGTCACTGATTTGGAATTCCAAGGTGTATTCCAATGTGTCGCCGGGGGTTGCTCCCACGGACCCAACATCGTTGATGACGGCAACCGACTTTTGAATTGCGATTGCTTTGTTGTCCAAGGTGTGTTCAGGGCCTGCAGGATCTGAGACTGCGGCAGACGGATCATCACGGCCGTCGGTTGGTGTCCAGGTTCCTTCTGCTCTCGCGTTGTTGATCGATCGCGAGTCTGGGGCGGACGTTGTGTCGTCCTCCCCATCGATTGGAATGACTCGATCGGAGTTCCCGTCGAACTCTGAGACATAGAAGCTGAACGTCACCACAACATCACCGGTGGAGCTGGTGCCCGTCACATCATTGTCGAGGCTCACGATCAACTCTTGCGATGTGCCGGGGCCAGACAGACTCCCCAGGTTGTCCGTGTAGGCGGCGTTGGAACCGTTGACTGTGACTGAATCAATGCCAGTGACCACGATGTTGTCAGGCAATGAATCGATGACATCGAGATCTGTGATGGTTTGCCCATCCGCGATATCCACCCGGATCTGATATTGATGCTCATAGCTCGGACCGGTGGCGGTTTCGTTTTCTGATCCGTTGAATGTCTTTTGCAGAGAAATCAGCGTGGGGTTCAAACTCGTTGTTTCGCTCCATCGACTGCTGGCACCTGAGGCACCGCTGACATCGACTTGGTCGTCGCTGAGCAGTACGGCGTCCGCATCAGGGTTGTCGACTGGATCTTCGCCAAAGCGAAACGCACTTCGAGAGCCGATGACCAGTTCTTCACCCAAGTCGGCGTTTTCGCTCACGTTGCCGGTGACTGAAATCGAAGCGGCAGGCTGCCCGGGTGCAAACGAACCAAACGGCAATTCCAAGGTCACCAATTCGTCGCCCGCTCGGCCAAACAAACGTTGTTTGGTGGCAGTGCTGGATCCGTCGTTGACAGTCAACGCAGCGGCCGCTCCGCCAATCAGATTGACGCTGTCAACGGTGATGTCACCCACATCCACTTGAGATTGGGCGCCGATAAACTCGACTAGCACATAGCCGTCGCTCATTGAGCCGGTGACGTTGACTTCGCCAGGCGAAACACTGCTGAGTGATTCCAAGGCCGCTTGTACTGTCGCCGCGTCCGCATCGAATGCGAGGTCAGATGTGGTTTGTCCACCGAAGCTAAGTGTGAACGTTCCGCCCGTCGTGGCAGGATCGATCGTGATCGCTTGCGTTTCGTTCTGAGCTATTTTGAAGAACGGATGTTCGACGACTCCGAATCCGTTGGAATCGTTCCCGAACGTGGTGACAACGGAGTTAACCGCATTGCCCAGATAGGTCGCCGACGCAAACGAGACGCCATCGTCACCGTCAGCTCCCGCAGCCGGGAAGATTAAGTCGACTGTTGGCCCGTATCCAACATCACTGCCGGTGTTCTCGAATGAAACGTTGAAATTGACGGTTTCACCCAATTGAGCATCGGTGGAGCCGGCTGGCAAAGTGACTTGTGGGCCTGCCGCCAATCGATGTGAGTAGGATTGTTGGGCTTGTCCGCTGAAGGCAATTTCCGTTTCGATTTCCCCGTGGTGCCGCTCCAATTCCCAGTCAGCTTGGCGATGGCTGGCACCCGTATCGTCATCGCTGGCGGCAACATCAGCGGCGGTCAACGCAGCCAACTGCTCGACCAACTCTTCACCTTCGACTGAACCGGCAACATCGCATCCGTAGAGCAGGATATCGCCATTGGTGGAGATTGCGTCGCCCCAGGCAGAGACGCTTCCCGCGTTGGCGTACAAACTGTCGGCGTCAACCCAATCACTTCCCAGTCGAAAGGCACCTTGTTCGCCGTGAGAGACCACATGAATCGCGTCAAGGTCCTGCCGATCGGCTAGCAACGCGCTGAGTTGTTCGAAGCCACTTTTCTCACCATCCAAGAGAAACACTTCAAAGAGACGGTCTTCTTCATCGCGGTTGGTGAGGTCGTCAATCAGCTCTTCATAGTCTTCGACTGCTGGGTCGATGATCACCAATTCACGACGCTGTTCGATTGACTGATCGTCGCTCGATGTAGCCGCATCTGACGATTCATTCGTTTCAAGTGAGGCCGAGTCGGCTTGCTCGGCTGATTCCGCTTGATTGGATTCCGACGGAGCTTCCATCGGAACGGCGGCATCAAACAGGATGCGTTCTTCAAGGGTTTGATAGAGGCGAATGGACTGCGTTTGAAAACGTTTCATCAGAACAACCAGCTACGTGTGACGAGTCCCCGTCGGTAAACAGGGATTCAGGTGAACTTCTGTCACAAGCTTGCCGCGCCCGGCCTCAAAGGCTGCCCAAATGTGCGAATACAGCTTCGCATTGGTGCAATCCCGAAGTTAAAATGAACAGGTTGTGCTGATTGTATGTTTCGCATTCTCACCGCTCACTTCTCACGGCTGAAAATTGTGCGATTCGTGAGACATACAACCCTCACGACCCGACCGACTGGCGAAGATGATCGTTTTGCTTGCTTCGCCCGCGAAATCGCAAGAAGGGGCGAAGGAAGTCGATACCGTGACGCGTTGCATCGCAGCAGTCGGACGAGGCCGCATTGTGATCAGCGGCTTGCAGAAGGTTTCGAGGCCAATCAGATCGTCAGAAATGTTCGGGCACAACCATGTGAGCCGTTTGGGCGTTAGCCTCGGTTGTACGTGGGAGCATTGGCGTTTGCCAACACCGTTCAAATGCCGAAAGACTCCTGCCGACCTGCTTCGATGCTGATTGTCTTGCTCACGGTTGTTGAGGCGTGAACTCAGATGAAGCGTTTCGAATTGGCGAAACATGCACTGGCGAGCCCGGCACAGGGTCACCGTACGCAGAAACTGCATGCGAAGTCACGCGAGGTGACGCTGAAGCTTCGACCATCGGCGAACTTGGTTCGTCACCGTAAATCATGCCGAGAGAGAAATCCTTGGAGTACTGTTGCGATGGCAAATTGCACTCGCAATACCGCTGGAGATTGATGTTCTCTGAACTTAGCAGCGTGCCGGTGACTTTCTTGAGATTGACCAATGCCAAGTTGTAAGTCAGCTGGGCGGAGAGGTATTCGTACTCGGCGTTCGCGACCGTCGCTTGTGTCTCCAAAAGATCTTGCAACGCCAGTGCAGCACCATTTTGACGAGGCGGAAGCTGGGTCCAACGCAACTGAAGAGCCTCGAGTTGGCGTTGCCGAGAAGCCAGCGCTTGTGACTTCGTGGAAAGCTCTTGGAGCGAGGTGCGAAGCTCGTTGACTCCCACCGCCACTTCATAGCGAATGTTTTCCAGCGTGGTCGCGTATTGGTGCTCGATCTGGCGAAGTTCGAGTCTACGTCGTCGCAGTCGAGCCTTTGCGGCACGGTTTCCTACCGGTCGTTCGTAGACAAGCCCAATTCCGTACGAAGGTGAACCGGTATCAAATTGGCGTGAAAATGCGGCCAGCGAATCACCTTGGTCTTCCAAACCAGACAGATAGGTCTGTGTCACAAGGTTCAATACCGGCATCAACTCGTTGCGAGACATGTTGAGTCGAACGCACGCAGCTTTGTTTTGCTTGATGGCTTGTAAGACTTCGGGACGGCGTTGAAACGCAATGGCAACACTCTCGTCCAAGTTGACCTGGCTGAGTTCGAGGGTTGGCACATCCGATGGCAGAACCTCAACGTCAACCAATGTTGGTGAATTCACGAGGCTTCGAAGACGAGCTTGCGCATTTGCGACCGCGGCTTTCGCGCGGACGAGATCGGATTGTCGCGATGCGACGGCGGCGCGAGCGGCAGCGACTTGAACGTCCGCTGCATCAAGGCTACTGCGAGCTTCCAATCGATCCAGGATCTGTTTGCCACGTAGATAGAGATTGATGCGTTGGAAATAGGCGGCTCGTTCCAAGTACAATGCCCAATAAGCGCGGGTGACTTCCAACAAATGAGATTCAGTCTGACGCCGGAATTCATCCTTGGCGGCATTCTTGTCAATCTGAGCCAGGACAATGAGACTTTTGTTGTAAACCTTCCCTCGTCCTCGCATGAGTGGCTGAGTGAATCCAAGCACTAAGCGAGCAGTTCCCTGTGGATCAGGTACGAAAAACTGTGAGTTGTTGTCTTGGAATCCAAATTGTTGAGACACGTCAAACGTTCCGCCAGAAACAGTGCGACGGCGCAGTCCGGTTCGTCCGGTCCAATTGTGATCGTTGAATCGAGTCGCACCGGCACCTGCGGTCAAGGAATTGCCGATCGGTTCGCTCACGTCATCCCAACGGGTGTCCATGAAGTGATTCCAGTCAAACGCCGAGCTCGCTTCAATGACCGCTGTTTCGCGAATCAGGGGTAGCTCACTGAATACTTTGATCTGCTCTGAATGCTGCAACGCTTCGACGATGGTTTGTTCCAGCGTGATGGCCTGCGGCAGATCTTGATCTTGCAAGGCGGACCCAACGTGTGGTGTCCACCATCCGTGATCAAAGATAGATGTTTCAGGTATAGGAGCGTCCAACGATACGCCTCTTGCGACCGCTTGCAGATCGTCGAAACTTGCGGCCGGGGATTGCGACCAGCCGTAGCGCCCGGCTCCGGTGAGCACGATGGCAGCAATGAAGGCGAGAAAAAATTTGGATAGCGACTGAGTATGAGAAATAGATCGTCGGTTCATCGTCATGGGAGTCATCGAGTCGCAGTTGGGAGGCAGCGGGCTCACGACACATCCTTGAGTAGAGAAGGGGACGAAAACGGGCAAAGGCCGAGTCGTAGAATTGGGCATCCTTGGCAATGACATTCAACTTCACTCAGTATCGAAACAACTTCTTGCTCAGGAAAGAGAATGTCGTATGGGTGTACAGAAGGTCCCAACCGAAACAGTCGGTTTGAAAATCCGACTATTTCATGTTCATCTTGAGTGGGTGAATCCACTAGTTCGCAGCTTCATAGAACCACCAATCGCGGAGCGTCATCGCGATGGGTTGCTTCGGCATTTGGATGCGGCATACCGCAACTTGGCCAGGCGCTAATTGCGGTTTGGCGGAATCAACCGAGTCTAGAGCGAGTGTCGCTGTCAATTTGAGTTGAGGGTTCACCCAGCGCGGTCCGCCGGACTCATCACCGGCATAAACTGGAAGCGGTCCGCCCACGGAAGCAGCAAGCTCAGTGAACTCGACCCGATCGCTTGCTTGCATTGAGTCGAGTTGCAAAGCGATGTCCATTGGATGACTGGGTTGGCCTTCAACCCACAGCCTCGCCCGATGGACCGAGTTTGTTTCCCAGTGCAACGATTGGTCAGCGGGTAGCAACGCGACAATATGGGCGGATTCATTGTCGCCCATCGTGCAAACGGCTTCGCCGCGACGTAGGAAGCGACCTTCCAAGTCATCAAGGTTGCCTTCGACGATCTGTCCAGCTTGCGGTGCGACGATCAACAGCGAATCCAGTTGCTGACGAACGGAATCGAGTCGGCGTCGAAGAGATTGTTCATTCGCCGTTTCTGCTTGGAAACCTGCGATGTCGCCACGGCTATGAAGACGACGAAGGTGGCTTGCGGATAACCGGAGGTTGGATTGGACAATTGCCAATTCCGATTCCAGTTCAGGGCTGGTCAGTTGGCATAACGGGTCACCTTTTTGAACCTGATCACCAACGCGTACCATGACCTCCGCAACAAATCCAGATTCAGCACACCGAATCGACTGCGTGTCTGCCAATCGTATGCTGGTGGGAAGTTGCTTGGAACGGGCAATTGGAACGAACAAAGCGAATATCCCCAATCCAACTACTCCTGCGACCATGGCCGCCACGCGTTTGGTGCTGAGATGCATGGCGATTCCTTTCGTTGGATCCATCAAGTGGCTCAGTAGTAGTGAAAGATGTTTTTGTGCCCAACCGAAGGCGACCGCGAAAACTAGAAGGAGTCCCCATCCCGAAAACATGGTGGAAGCTGCAATTAGCAAGGTGACAGTGATGAATACTCTCCACACTCCGGACAGGATGCCGTGCCCAATGATCCATCCTTTCGGGTTGGCGATTTCGTTGGGACCGATTGCCTTTCCTATCAAGACTCTCCCTAGGATGGCTCGCAACGCGCGGGATCCTTGGGTGGCCAAGTTTGGGATTTCCAATCCATCAGCCATCGCGTAGTAGCCGTCAAAGCGCATCAACGGGTTCAGGTTGAATGCGAAGCTGGTGATTGCAGCTGCAACCATCACGTCGACGCATTGCAATCGAAGCAATGGATCGTTCGTGGATGCAAAGACGTTCATCGCGAGAGAGGCGATCATCAATTCGAAGAACACTCCAGCCAACGAAACCGCAATGCGTTTCCACTTCGATGTCAAAAGTGAAACCGACGAAACATCCACGTATGGCATTGGAACAAAGAGAATCATCACGATTCCGCAACCGCGGACGGCGCATCCGAACAAGCGACACGCCAGCGCATGACCGAATTCGTGAAGGACTTTCAAACCAGCAAAGGTGAACATCAAGGACAACAGGCGATCACTCACAACGGCTTGGCGAACGGTTCGTTCCAATGCGTCCAAATGACCCGCGAATAGCGTTGCGCCGGTGAAAAGACAGAGTGCCGATGCGATCGCGAGTAGCACCAGGATCGGTTGTGAAAGCCGCTGCGTGATTGCGGCGATGTAGCGATCAGGATTCCCAAAGCGAAAACGTTGAAACAATGTTCCGACAGTGAGCGAACGGCGATTGAGATCCAACTTGTTTTGTGATTCTGACTCGCCGTGTTGGCCCTTCCGCGTCCGGCTGTGCAGCAACCCGGTATCCACCAACCAGCCCAATAGCCCGAGGGCTTCATCGTCGCCAAGAGCCTCTGGTCCGAAACGTTGAGCGACGACCGCCACCGCTTGCTCCACCGTTCGTTTGCCGTTCAATGCGGTTGCGAAGGAGTATTCTGATTCACCCAAACGATGGTTCCGACCGCTCGCTGGATCATCAATCACATAACAAGGGCAGCCGCGATAGAAGTGTCGGACAACCGTCAGGTCCGAACGCAATTCTGGCGAGATCGACATGAGGTCGACTGTTCGCGCGTCAAACTCGGTCGGCGATGGATTGCCAGAGAAGGATGGTTCGGTGGTTGAATTGAATGCTTGGGACATCGTTCACCACCATCTTGCAATGCGATCAAATGGGCGATGGAAAAGAACCCAGCCCAGCGACTTGGTGCCCGCATCAACCTTTGCCACTCCATTCATTCCCGGTCGCAAACGACCATCGCGATTGTCAATCGTGCAATGCACGATGAATCCGTGTTGTTGATTGACTGCGGTCGCCTGAGGCATGATTCGATCAATGGTTCCCATGATGGACGACCCGCCCAGTCCGTCAATATCCAGATCGACTTGCATGCCAGTTTGAATATGGTGAATGTCATGTCCGGGAATCAAAGCAGCTGCCCGCAACTGTTCCAGCGGTGCGATCTCAAAGATCACGTCGCCTTGATGGACCGGAACGTTTTGCCGATCTTCCAAGGGAGCCTGCAAGACAATGCCAGCCTTGGAAACATTCAACTCTGTGCGTGCGAGCCGTTGGTTGAAAAGAGACAATTTGGCGTCGATTTGCTCGATCTGCAGGCCTGCCGCGACCGCTTCGGCGGCTCGGTGAGCGATCCACTCCTGGTCTTGGCTTTTGGCGAGCTCTAAACGCTTGGCGTTCAGTTCGTCGATTTGCAACAGCAGTTCGCGATCTTCCATCCTCGCCAAGCATTGAGCAGGGACCACTTCGTCTCCGGCGACGACGTTCATCTCTCGAAGCAATCCATCAAATGGTGCAACGTGGAAGTTGCGAGTCGTCGGTTGGACTTCAAAATCAGAGGTGACGTTGTGAGTCACCGGAACGAACATTGCCGCCACTGCCGTGACCGACACGATCAAAACCGCAAGTTTTCGACTGGGAGTCAGGCCACTGATTCGCTGTCGAAGCTGTTCCCAGCGTCCACCCTCGGCTCGCTGGTTTTGAGACAACACGGACGTGATTGGTCCTCGGATCGCTGACGCAAACTCAGTCAAGCCATCGTGAGAAACAAGTGTTCCCACCCGACCAACGATCAGGATGCATCCCAGCGGTTCTGATTGAGAGTCGAAGAGAGGGATTGCCAGGACGTCGCCCTGATTCTCACTCAATTGTTGCTGTGCATACCCAACGATGCTCTCGGTTGGTTGCGCGAGAACAGCAGAAGCAATTCTGATTTGATCGGAATCTGCACACTCGACCGCAACTTGACAATACAGCCGTGCCAGGTCGGATTCCTGGTCGATCGCTGGCGTATCGGTGACCGCCACGACTCGATTGGGACGATCCGTTTCAGCTTGGATGTAAACCACACGCTGCGCTGAAAGATGGCGACGCAGGTGATCAGTCACGAGGTGGCATGCCGAAACGAACGATTCACATCGAGAAAGATCCTCAAGCACCTCGATCAACCAAGCAGCAGATTGAAGTTTCGCGTTGGCTACGGCGATGCGCTGACGTAGTTCGAGGTCTGATCCGGATGGGATTTCGGCGGAATGAACTCGCTGTGTTGGACGAATCTTGACCGGTGTCGGCGCGTCGTTTGAACTAGCGGGCATAGTACGCCTCCAGATCGCGGTGAGAAGCCGAAACAGAAATTCGCGGTGCAGTCAACGCGGAGGGAGCATTCGAAAGCGGTGGATTGAGCGATGGAGAAGTGCGTGCACTAGATCGCGTCACCACTGGTTGCAGTGAAAGCAGTCGCACTCGGCGGCCCGCCCGCCACTGACGCGAGTCGTTGTTGAGCATCACATCGACGCTGACCAAACCACTGTCCGCTTCTGTGACGGCGGAGATGTGTTCGACTTCTCCCACCACCGGGGATCGGCGTGCACTATCGAATTCCAGCGCAACGCTTTGTCCAACAGTCAGAGAGGACGCGGCATCAGTGTCCAGGAAGAATGTGCAGCGCAAACGATCCAGTTGCACCAAAGTCATCAGGTGCGGTGTGGCTGTTGAGACGTATTCGCCTGGATGAGCAATCACATCCACCACGACGCCCGACAGTGGCGTGCGAACCAATCTTCGTTCGAGTCGCGTGTTGGCTTCTTCCAAACGCAATTGTTTTTGAGCCGAGTCGTTCTGCGCTGACTGCAAGGCAATTTCCTGCGTTGCAACTTTGAGGTCCGCTTCCCGCAGTTCTTCAGGACTGGTTGCACCGGAATCGTACAGCCTCCGCACGTTTTTCGCGTGAGTTCGGTAGCTCTCCAGCTCAATCCGCAATTGTTCGATTTGCGAATTGTCTTTGGCGTCACACTCGGCTAGTCGTTGCCCGATCCGATGCAGGTCGTCGTCCAGTCGAATCAAGACTTGTCCAGCGCAGACCTCATCACCTTTCTTGACCAGGACTTCTTCAATCCGTCCCGACTCTTTCGCAGCCAACTCAATCCGATGAACGGGCTGGGTGAAAGAGATCCATTCTTCGCCCTGACTTGTTTGGCTAGATGACCCCAGTATCAACAGTAAGACAGCGACTCGGGTGGAGAGAGCAAATGAAATTTGGACGGGATGATAAGCGAGAGCGTGTTGGGATTGCATTATGCCACCTCGTTTTGAATTCGGTTGATCCACTGATCGCGAGCGACCAGTTGCAATCGTTGAACATGGCCGTGGTGTTCTAGTTGTCGTTGCAGTTTTTGAATGGCTCTGTCGATGCTGGGAATAGGAGTGCCGTTCGGACTGTCCAACCGAGCGAGTTTGCTTTGGATGCGACGGGCCAAAACGAAAGAAGCTGCATGGCTCTCAAGTACCATGTCGTGCAAACTGGCAAGTTGTTGGACACTGCCAGGCTGGCCTTGGCGAGCAACACGTCCGGCAAGTTGTCGATCAACACGCATTGAGTCGTGGTGTTGTGTTGAGATCAAATGCAGGCCGCCCCGCTGAAGCACCTCAGGAGCAACCTTTATGTCGGTCCCGCGGCCTGCAATGCTGGTAGTTACTGTGATTCGGTTCGGGCGACCGGCCTGACCAACTAATTCGGCCTCGTCCTCATCTTGCATGCCGTGCAAGATGCGAACCGATGGGTTTTGAATCCGAATCAATTTTCCCATGCGATCCGCTTCTTCAATGGAACGTGTCGCCACAATCACTGCCCGGCCATCGTGTGCTATGCGGATGGCTTCCGAACTGGCGAATCGTTCCTTCGTCTCGATACTCGAAAAGTAAAGCGATGGAAGTCGTTGACGCAAGGATGGACGGTGAGTGGGGAACACTTGGACTTTGAGTCCAAAGAAGGTTTGGAAATCCTTCTCATTTCCCGTCGCTGTTCCCGTCAGCCCACACAGTAGGTCGTACTTTTGAAGGAATCGTTGCCGGGTGATTTGAGCGGCGGTGGAGGATTCACAGGTAGGCTGCAGGCCCTCCTTGATCTCGATTGCCTGATGCAGACCACCTCGCCAAGTTCGTTCTGGATGGATCCGACCCGTGTGAACATCAATGATCGCCACTTTGTCCTCGGAGACGACATAGTCGACATTGCGAGCGTATCGATGATGAGCCATGACAGCTTGAGAAACATATTGGGGCCACGGTCGCCGAAGCGGACTGTTTGCCACTCGTTTGTGCTGCTCTCGAATTCGATTGTCTGCCTCAACCGAAAAAACGCAGCGTGATTGATTCAACTGAAAGTCGCGTCCAGCTTCAAACTCGGTTGCTAGAGAGTTCGCCTCTCGCAATGCTTCTTCGTCCAATGAAGTTGCTCCCGCCGAACTACCCAGCACCAACGGCGTGCCGGCTTCGTCAATCATCACGCTGTCTGCCTCATCAATGATCGCCACACCTCTTCTGATCTGAATCGGCCGCGACTCAAGGCTGGGCAATCCATTCAACGCGTCTAAGAATCGGCGTCCGGCCGGAACGCTACCTTGGCTCGTCAGGTTGACTTGATCTCGCAAGTAGTCGAAGCCGAATTCGCATCCCGATCCGTAGGTGATGTCAGAGCAGTAGGCGACGCGTTTCTCGTCGGCTGATTGCTCACTGTGCAAGCAGGACACTGTCAGTCCGAGACAACGGAAAACGGCACGCAATTGTTCGTAGTCTCGGCGGCTGAGATATTCGTTCGTTGTTGCAACGTGTACGCCGACGCTGTCGTTTGCCAACAACGCAGCGGCAAGTCCGGTGATGAAGGTTTTGCCTTCTCCTGTTTGAACCTCCGCAATTCGACCTTGCGTCAGCGCGATCGCTGCTTCGATCTGCACCGGATACAAACGGATTCCAAGCACATCGTGAAAAACATCAACAACGGAATCGACCTTGGTCCGGTCGATTGCCTGAAGGCATGGCGATGGATTCCGTAGGAATGATTGAAATAGCATCCCGAAGTTGAACCAGAAAGACGCGCGGAAGGACAGGTTCTGTCACCTTCGTCCATACGAGTCGCTTTGGTTGACGTCAGAGAAACACGTTTCGCAAAATGGAAGACTGATTGGGCGAGTAGTGCATGCAAAGCGGAGAATCCGGTCGATCGGAATGCGAATTTTGAAGTGCTTTCGCGGTCAGTTTCGAACTTCGTTGACGGGTGTGCGAGAACACGCAATCCCACAATGTTTCCTGTTTTTCGAAGCCAACTCAGACGGGGGCGCGGTGCCATCAAAGGCGCAGCGGGAAGGAGGTGGGCTCCGTTGAAAATCGATCGACGGAAACGCGTTTGGCGAACGCGATGATGTGACATGATCCTGGCGGGATTGGCCCAGTTCAAAATGTCCATGATGTTTTTGGTAATGAAGTGAGATGGCGCATGACTTGGTTGGGTCGAGGCGCTAATGTCGATGTGGGCTGATTCGAATCATCGGCGCGGGAGTTGCTGTTCCAGTGAAACACCCGGCCGAATCGCAACATGCTTTTTGGGTAGTTGCAAGGTTTGCAGAGTGTTCGGCCATCGCTCGGGGCTTCCGTTGATTTCGATTCGGCGGGGCAATCACATCGAAAAGGAACTGGATAGATGAAAGCGGTTTGCTGGCACGGTCGGAACGACATTCGCGTGGACAACGTCGACGACCCAAGAATACTGGATCCTCGCGACGCAATCATTCGCGTCACTGCCTCCGGAATTTGCGGGTCGGATTTGCATTTGATGGCCGGTGCTGCTCCTGCGATGGAAGCCGGCGATATCATCGGTCATGAACCCATGGGCGAAGTCGTCGAGGTTGGCAATGCGGTGAGCGATCTAAGCGTCGGCGATCGAGTGGTGGTGCCGTTCACGATCTCTTGTGGTGAATGTTTCTTCTGTCAAAGCACGTTGTATTCGTTGTGCGATGAGTCCAATCGCAATGCGGAACAGGCCGAGAAGATCATGGGGCATTCGCCCGCCGGTTTGTTTGGCTACACACACATGCTCGGTGGATACGCGGGAGGGCAAGCGGAGTACTTGCGAGTTCCTTACGCGGATGTCGGGCCGATCAAAGTGCCCGATGGACTGCCGGATGAACAAGTCGTGTTCTTGTCGGACATCTTTCCGACCGGTTACATGGCGGCGGAAAACTGCGACATCCAATCCACCGACACGGTCGCGGTTTGGGGCTGTGGTCCTGTTGGACAATTCGCCATCCAAAGTGCTTGGATGCTCGGTGCAAAACGAGTCATTGCGATCGACAATGTGCCTGAGCGATTGGAAATGGCTCGATCGGTATCCAAGGCGGAAGTCATCGACTACGAAAACTCGGATGTGTACGAGACTTTGCAGGAGTGGACGAACGGACGAGGGCCGGATTGCTGCATCGATGCGGTCGGGGCGGAGAATCACGCCGCGGGCAACTTGCAGTCGGCGCTGGACGATGCCAAGACAGCGCTGCATCTCGGATCGGATCGACCGCACGTGCTGAACGAGATCTTCAAGTGCTGCCGCAAAGGCGGCCGAGTGTCCGTGCCCGGTGTTTACTTCAGCAGCGTGAGCCTGCAGTGGGGAACCGCCATGAACAAAGCGTTGCAGATTCGTTTGGGCCAGACTCACATGCAGCGCTACCTCACACCGTTGATGGAAAAGATCACCAACGGTGAGATCGATCCATCGTTCGTGATCACCCACGTCGAACCCTTGGACAACGCCCCGGAAGCGTACAAAAAGTTCCGAGACAAAGAAGACGGCTGCATCAAGGTCGTCTTGAAGCCATGAAGATGCAGGCACTTCGATAAGGTCTCTGCTAACCCGATACCGAGGTGTGAAATCAGTGACGCATCGACTATTGTGCCTTCAGTATTCAGCAATGGCGAATGTTTTGGGTCGATATGTTGCGTTTAAGTTGCCAGGGTATTCATGAAGAATGAGCTGTCGTTCCTCTGTATTCAGAGTTTGTTGTTGCTTGCCGTCGGATGTGCCCCGTCTGGATCTGATCTTGAAACATCACAATCTCCGTCTGTAGTCACTGATCAAACCGGGAATGTTGAAGACGCAGTTGCTTGCATTTTTCGACAGCGAATCGAAACCATTCAGGGCGACGTTACAGCAGGAACCGCCTTTGCAGCTGAACTGCCACAGTCCAATCGCAAGGTGATCGTCACTGCAATTCATTTGCTGGGTCCGGCAGGTGGATTGTCGTCGCAAGTGTCGGCGATCGAGATTTCGAACGTCGTGGAAACGGTCTCGATTTTTCGAATTGCAGGTGACGAACAAGAACAAAGTTTTCCGGCGATGCCATATCAACTTGCAGGTGCTGCTCCATTCCCCGAGAGTTCAACGAATGGCGATGTGCTCGTCTTTGCTGTTCCAGATGAAACGGCTTTGGACGCAATTCAGTTTTCTACGGCGGCTCTTCAGCCTGGTGATCCGGTATGGTTGGCGGCGCACGTGATTGGCGGGGCGCCCGAGGGTCGGTTTCTTCATCAAGGACGATTCCTTGGAGTCGAAGACGACGGCTATTTCAAAATGGAGTTTTTGAACGCGCAATTGGATTTGCGAGCAACCAGCGGTGCACCAATCGTCGATGAGAGCGGGCATGTCGTGGCTGTGAATCTGGCTGGAATGCAGGTGGAAGGTGCTCTTTGGGGATATGGCAACCCTGTCACGCGATTTGTGCCTGGACTGGACGAGGCCATGCCAGATGAATGATCTTGTGTACCATCCGAGTCAGTCAATTCACTCGCCTTCTAGGATTTTGCCCATGTTTCGGTTCACGCTGGTTGCCTTCCTTGTCGTTTTGGGCACCGCCAGCAGCGGCGACGAACCAGTTGTGTCGAAGCGAGAGAAGCTTGCTGGGCGTGTTGCGAGTATCGTCGTCGATGGTTGGCGACGCGACGTCGAAGCGGCAACTCAAAATGTGATTGAGTCTGATCTGCCCGAGACGGTGCGAAAGCGATTGGAGTCCAGTGAGGCTGAATTCAAGAACAGCTTCGATTGGAAGCAGGTTGAAACCTATGTCGCAGATGAATATTCAACAAAATTTGACAACGCAGAGCTCGGGGAAATTCATGCGTTCTATTCGTCCGCAACAGGTAGCAAATTCCTTGCGGAACAAACTGATCTAAAAAACAAGGTCCTACGCCGGGTAGCACTTGCGAAGCTCGAGTTGCCGTTGATTCTGCGAACAAAATCCAATGTTACCAATGTCGTCGACGGCGCCACGGGGCCTTTGAAAAAATTGCTGGAAGACGCTATTCAGTCCCCACCAATTCCGCCAGAACATTTGGTTGGAACATGGTATACAGACGATATGGATGAGCAAGGGAACGGATACCGGGGCTGGCACAAGAAAAGTCTGTCGGGATCCAACGCGTTGCATGGTGTGCAGATCAACCATGCATCCAAAGAATTCATGAGTTTCAGCGATGAGGGCGTTTGGGTCCTCCAAGGGAAGTTGTTGGCGGAAACGAACTTCAACTATGCAGAAGAGAGTCAGCTGATTGTTATCGAATCGGTCACCGCGGATGAGTTGAAGTATCGGTTCGTCGAGTTGAATGCTGAGCCATCAGAATGGCCGTTGATCGTTGACACGAAGAAAGAGATCACGCTTCCCGAGAAGCCGACCGGTTACAAGGACCCATTCGAGTGAACTAGCGGCAACAGTTGAAACGTCTTCCAAGAAGAATTGTCGTCTTCGTTCTTAGGCGCGCCTTCAATTCGGCTCTGGCTTGAGCCCATGCTTCTTCGCAAATTCGAGCAAGCCCGGGGCCAGTGAAGCGGTTGTTCCTGAGAGTATGTCAGCCCAATCTTCGATCGGATCCATCGCGTCTTTGAGTTCACGTCGACTTTGGTAGTCGCCTCGCTTCGCTCGGTTGACGATGCTGTCGTAGTGGCGTTGCAATCTGCTTGCCAATTGATTGGCCCCTTTGATTTCAGGGGCGGATGCTGCTTCCACCAAGTGTTCGTGGATGAGTTCGATGGGCAGTCGATACTCCAATTCGTAATCGGCATTTTTACGATTCGAATGTTCGTCGTCCGACTGGTGGACTTGCAATAGTTTCACCGGCTCGTTTGTATCTTGCCAAGGATCGATTCCGCAAAGGAGATTTGTCAGTTCTCCGAATGGGCGAAACAGATACCAACGATCCGAACGTTGGATCGCTAGGAAAGATCGCACGTTGTGAATGTGCTTTTCCTCATGGTAGCTCTTCTCAGTCGTGAGTACCGTGAACACAACGCGTTTGTCATCAACCAATCGCTTTTCCAACTGTTTGATGCTTCGGATGCGAACAAGATCTCGGAGTGTGAAATGGAATAGCTGTCCTCCGCGGAATTTTTTGTCCTCTCCGAACGCCCTCGTTTCTAAGAAGTAAGAATCAATGGCGTATCGCTCGATGGCAATGCTGGGGAGCAACAAGGGACGAATGGCAGGGTCCACCAACAGCATTGCTGCCTGATCGTCCCCGGCGTTGGAGGCGGCCACCATCGCTTTCAGGGCTGCCTCGGCAGAGTCCGCCCCGTCCAGCAATTCGACCACGTCTGCACGAGCAGTAGGCTCATCCGCCGATGACCTGGGTGAGTCGCCCATCTGAAGCGAGAGAACGGCAAAGAGAAAGCCGCTAGCAAAAATCGATGGTCGCATGTTCGAGACGCTCCAAATAGGCAAACGAATGCACTGATTTGGCTAGCACCGAACCAGTGTCTGACCAATACACCCGGCGGGTGTATTTGAATCTACGATTTTACGCGTTTTAGCCACGTTGCCGGACTTTTTGTCAACTGATTGGAAGGCACTGCCAGTCATCGAAGGTTACAACAGGTTTCGCTCTTTTTCAATCTCTTTTTGAAGCGTGCTGTTGTCTTGGTCACCGGTCACCGTTTGCTTCGTCGATAAAGCGATTCGCGTAACGGCTCTCCGAGTCCATAGTTGTGTGCCCAGGATTTGGGCAAGTTAAAGAAGAGAGATTGGGGTGCGAAGGGGGGTGGGGTTTTATCTTCAAAAACAGAGTACCGCCGTCCCCTGATTTGGGGCGGGGTGGTTGAGACGCCGCTGGGAAGTCAGGCGGAAGAACTCAGGACAAGTTCATTCCGTACAAATGCTTGGTCGAAAATTCGCCCATCATATATGTCTTCCTCTGTCGTTAGATTCTGTTTCCTGTTGTCTCCTCTTTCTCTCCACTTTTACCTGCTGCTCTATTCCTTCTTTCTTTAACTTGCTTTTGATTACGCTTAAAACCTCTTCTTCGTTTTTAGCAGTGGTGATAACCGAATCGTGGATCGATAGAACGGGCAACCGTCGCCTTCTTAGCTCAGCGTAGATATCGTCAATGAAGATTGTGGCTTCTCGGTCTTGCAGTGAGCGAATAAACCTTCGGTGATCTCCTCGCTTGCAGTTCCATATATGGTCATGTGCACTTTTATACGTTTCCTTCATAAAGTGCTGAACCGCCAACGCTGGCTTGTTTCTCGATTTCGGAGTGCGATTGGGGCCGTAGGCGAAAGCACAGTACGCCCTCTTTGCTTCATCTCGGCTGACGTTGAGGGACTCTGCGATCTTGTTATAGAAGCTGTTGTCCAAACAGTCAGCAGTGAACTGAGTGTTTCCACATTGGTAGCTTAGTAAGGTGGGCTGAGAACAAATCAGGTCGCAGTTTACCCAAGGTTGCCCCGCGTAGAAAAAACCTTGTCGAAACTCCCTCATCAAACTCGTAAGGGGTGAGAACAAACGCCTAACACTATTTCCTCTTTTTACTATGCCTCGACGATTCAACAACTTCAACACTGGAAGGCCGAAGGTCTGAACAGAACTGTCACGCCAATCGTCCAGCGAACTCGAAAAGTTGAAAGTAGCGGTTCTATATTCTCCTGGTTTTCCTTTTTTTTCTGCTGAATTTCCACTTTTTTCTATCTGATCGAACAAAAACTCCCTCTCAACAGCGTTGCGAATGTCAACTCCCTGCCAATTGCAGATCAAAACCTCTCGCATGATATGCTTGAGATGCCCAACGTCTGGTGTGAGCAAGTCGAGTTGATGCTGCGAGTATTGAAGCTCGGGTTCAACTGGCTTATTTCGGACCAGTGCTGATATCACATTCTTCGACTCAAGCCGCTTGACCGTAGTCTTGCCCCAGTCGTGAACTCGGTATCTCTGGGGGCGTGCTTCGTTTTTGCCTGTTGCGATATTCTCGGCAACATAACTTTGATCCCACTTGATAAAGCCGTTCTTTTCTAGCCATGCTTTGGCATCATGGGGCATAGTGCCATTGCTTCCAATTTTCTCGAAGTTGTCACCATGGATGTATCGCCACGACGACTCATCGGTCTCAAAGTATCCATTCCGAATGACAGACCAAGTCAAGTAATAGCCTTCGCGTCGCCGTCGATCTAGCTTCTCGTTTTCGAGTCGGTCTTTCAGATCTTCCGGCACGAAGAGAATCGTCCCGGCAAGATAGTCGTCACACAGCTCGTCTATCTCTTGTAGTTTCCTTTTCAATTTCATAGTCCTACCCTTGCAATAAATACATTTCCCTCAGTCTAAACCTCATTCACCGTTCATTTTTTCCAGCCTTGCTAACTTTCTGTCTCAGCCAATGCAAGCAAGTTCCTGGCCTGCTCGAAGCTACCGACCATTTTCAAGAACTTCCTTGCCTCACCAAGAAGGTTGATCGACAAGGAGGCATCCCGCATTCGTCTCCGATGTGATCCAATCACGTTGATAATGGCCGAACTTGAAACGATTAGCCCATGCTTTCGCTTCACCTCTTCTTTGATCTGTTGGTTCGTCCAATGCAGGTGGTCTTTTGCCGTCTCGCGTATTGCGTCTGTCTTAATCATCTAAATCCTCCGTGCCCTATATCGCTGGGTGCAAAACTTTGTCCCAGCAGCCGTCAGTGACAACTTCAACTAGCTTGATGTTATCCGGCCCAAGCGGTTCTTCCGCCCATCGTGGACAGTAGTGGAAGTCGCTGCCGTCACCGTCAACTTCACCAAGGCTGGAAAGCACTTCTAGGAACTGTTCCCAGCTTTCAAATTCGTGGTCTGTTGGCCTATTTCGCCAAGCCTTTTCTATTCTCTTAAACGTTTGATGTCGCATTTGGTTTCTCCCTTGAATGCTGAGTAAATGAGTGAGCAAAGGTGCTCTACTTATCTATACACATCTTTTGGGCAAACTCCCGTTTAACGCCAAAACAGCCCGCCAAGAACGACGGGTAAGACACAGGCACCTGGCTGAATTAACCAGCTAGAACCGCGTAGAGAGACTTCTGAAAGCCCACGAAGGTGCTGGTGATCTCATCGGCACTACCTAGCACAGAAATCGCGTCTTCAATCGCTTCGTATTTCAGCTTCAACAACTCGGGCAGAACTTCACGATCCAAGACTTCGGTGCCCGATTCGATGTAACGCGATAGGACAAACTCGACAAACTCTCTCTGTTCTTGAGAAAGCCCTTCGTAAATATTGGGTTCTGCGGCAGCTACTCGCTCTGCCCGCGTAATGGGCGATACTTCAAACGAAACGTACTCCAACACGTCGAACAGGTCGCTGTCTGGATCGGCCACTAGCTCTCGCAACGTGTTTAATGCGTCGATGCCGTATCCTGCCTCATCCAGTCGGTCTAGCAGAACCTTTCGGGTAGATGGATCGGACCAAGTATCTCTTAGCTCTTGTTCCGTGCTGTAGAAGTCAGGCAGTTTTCCGAAGAGTTGTTGAATGAACTGTTCCGATGTGACTGGTTGCCCGTCTGGTCCCCAGAACGAAGTCTCTGTCATGTGGTTGATTTGGAGACTTTTTCCTTTACCAAGCTCAATCTTCACTTTCTTGATGCACTGACAAGGACGTTGCCCGCACTCGGGGCAAGGATCTTTCACACAAACGCAAGGAGATTGCCCGCACTTTTTGCAAACCTTCGGTGGCTTCTCGCAAATGCAGGGATATTGCCCGCATATTTCACACTCGTCAGGGTCAACGGGGTCGCCATCCCATTCAGGATCGGCAAAGTGATCGAAGATATTCACGAAGTCGTAGATCGTGAAGTAGTCCTTCCCGTCGAACATCCGTGTACCGCGTCCAACGATCTGTTTGAACTCAATCATGTCGTTCACAGGTCGCATCAAAACAATGTTTCGCACATTCCTTGCATCTACACCCGTGGATAGCTTCTGAGACGTCGTCAGGATTGTAGGGATTGTCTTCTCGTTGTCCTGGAAGTCGCGTAAGTGCTGTTCTCCAATCGCCCCATCGTCTGCCGTCACTCGGCAGCAATAGTTCAGATCGTCGCTGTCCTTCATCTGATTAATGAGGTCTCTCACAATTCCGGCGTGAAGCTGAGTCTTACAAAACACAATCGCTTTTTGCTTTTGGTCTGCTTGCTCCAAATAAATCTTCACCCGGTACGCCTCCCGCTCAACGATCTCAATCACCCTATTGAAATCTTCTTCTTTATATTGCTTGTTGTTCTCGACTTGGCCCTGAATGATCTTGTCATCGGGTGAGTAAACGTATTCGTCCAGCGTGGTCTTGATCCGCTTAACTCGGAACGGGGTTAGAAACCCATCGTTGATCCCATCTTTTAGAGAGTACGTGTAGACCGGCTCGCCAAAGTACGAATAGGTATCGACGTTGTTCTTGCGTTTGGGGGTTGCGGTCAATCCAATCTGAACAGCGGGGGAGAAGTATTCGAGAATGTCACGCCATGAACTCTCGTCAGATGCTCCGCCCCGGTGGCATTCGTCAATGATGACTAGGTCAAAGTAGTCTTTCGGGTAGTCTCCAAAGTAGGGCGTTTCATCTGGCCCACTCATGAAGCTCTGGAAGATCGTAAAGAAGATACTGCCATTGGTCGGCACTCGTCCTCGCTTGCCGATCTCATCTGGTCGAATCCGTACCAGTGCATCTTCTGGGAATGCGGAGAACGCATTGAACGCTTGATCGGCAAGAATATTGCGGTCCGCTAAGAACAAAATGCGAGGGCGTCTTGATCCATCTCTCTTGAGGTTCCACCGCGTTTGAAACAACTTCCATGCGATCTCGAAGGCAACCGCTGTCTTGCCCGTCCCCGTAGCCATCGTCAGAAGTACACGTTGCTTACCGTCAGCTATCGCACCCGTCACGCGATTGATCGCATTGTCCTGGTAGTACCTTGGTTGCCAAAGTCCACCACTCAGATTCAACGGCTCGCGGTTGAACTTGTCTCGCCACTCATTTGACTCGGCAAACGTCTTGTCCCAAAGTTCCTGCGGCGTGGGATAGCGGTCTACCGTGCCCTCTGTCCCAGTCTTCATACCGATTTGGTAGATCGTCTTGCCGTTGGTGGCAAAGGTCGTTTCAACGTCCAACCTACCCGCGTATTCTTTGGCCTGCCCCACTCCGTCGGCAGCTTCCTTCTCGTCACTCTTCGCCTCAATGACTCCCAACTTGATCCCACGATAGACCAGAACGTAGTCGGCAATCATTCGCTTGGATCGTCGCCCACCAAGTTGAATCCGGCCATCTGTAATCTTGTACTCGCGACGCACCAACGAGTCTTCAACGCTTCCCCAGCCAGCAGCAGCTAGGGCAGGGTCGATCAGTTCGGCTCTGGTTTCGGATTCGTTCACGGCACCAACTCTAGTTCAGACGATTTGGCAGTGAGTTGCCCGGTGAACGCTTTTTGCAGAATGGACTGTTTGAGTTCGCTGAGTGCCCAGAGCTTTTGTTTGCAACAATGTTCCAGCTTCTCAACTTCAGCAAGCAACAAAAGCAGTTTTTCCACAGTTGACTTTTGAACTTCCGGACTTGGAACAAAAATCGGCAGTGGATCAATATCGTAGTTATTGATCTGAGGAATGGTGGAGCCGCTTCCTAGTTCCCTCATGTCAACGTTTACAAAATAGAAGAACAGAAAATGAGGATTGATACTATCTGGAGGAATGACGCCCATGATGTTCAGGTCACAGCAAATGGGAACCTTTGTTAGACGTTTCTTGTTCGTCAAGATCGCTCCGCCCCGTTTTGGAAAGATCGTGGTTCCTACCGGAAAGACAGAGTTTGGCTTAACGTCAGACTGGAGAAGATAACGCGACGAACCAACAATCTCTGACTCATTGCCTTCATGGTTCATGTCGGCAACTTTGACATACGGCACATCTCCGACACTCTTTTCCAGTGCTTTGTTGACTGTAGTCCCACTCTTTAGTACACAAGCTTCTCCAAGCGTTGTTTCCTCCCATCCTTCATTTGGTCGCGTGAAAACGCGATCAAGGTAGCTGGCAAACAATTCCTTGGCGTTAGCCAAGTTTCTTTCGGTGTTCTCTTTCGCCTTTCCAATCGCCCCCAATGCTTCATCGAGAATTGAAACGATTCGCCTTTGCTCATGAAGAGGGGGGACCGGAACCTCTACCTTACCCAAATTCTTTCGGCTAATTCGCTTTCGCGTTGCTCCTGTGCATTCTCTTTCAACTGCTGAAAGATAGGGCTGTGATTGTGAGTAGTAACGGAAATAGTCAACGATCATCACAGACGAATCAAAGCGAGCAATTGTGCAATCAACTGCCGTTACCATCCGATCTTCGCAATCAGGGATAACACACGCCCTGCCACACGGGTCCGGCAATCGCGAAATTAGGCAATCGCCTTCAAAGATTTCTTCGCAGTTCAATCGTGCAAATGTCGCGTTGGAGATAAATCTCGCCTTGTCCCGTCGATCCTTGAATTCTCCGACGCCGACGTTTCCTGTCTGGATAAGTCGAATCCCTTTTGGCGATTGATCTTTCGATTCAATCCAATCTCCATCCGTGAAGAGGCTGCACAGAGAGGCAAGCGGTTTGTGAAGTGTTTCGCTCATACCAGTCCTCGAATCGTTTCAAGGATTCCAGCAGCTTCTTCGTCCAATGTTTGAATCTCGTCAAGAATCACTTCTGGCTCTCGTAGCACTACCTCCTCATCGCTATTCGGATTCTTTACCGACAAATCGAAGGATGCTTGATCGACATCCGTAGACTTCACGGACCACGAGTTGTCACTGTCTTTTTTCTTTTTCTGTAGCTTTACAAACTCGGCTAGGTCTTTCTCGTTGAGAGGGTTTGTCTTGCCCAGGTTGCGGTCAAGGTTCAACTGATAGAACCAGGTCTTCTTCGTTGGTTTCCCCTTCTCGAAAAACAACACCACCGTCTTCACTCCCGCACCCGTAAAGGTGCCACCCGGTAAATCAAGAACCGTGTGGAGATCGCAGCTCTCTAGCAATAGCTTTCGCAAGCTCACGCTTGCGTTGTCACTGTTGCTTAGGAACGTGTTCTTGATGACGATGCCCGCCCTGCCGCCTGCCTTCAATCGTTTGATGAAGTGCTGGAGAAACAAAAAAGCAGTCTCGCCAGTTTTGATGGGGAAGTTTTGTTGGACTTCCTTTCGTTCCTTGCCACCAAAGGGCGGATTGGCAAGACAGACATCGAAGCGATCTTTCTCTTGAAGGTCATTGATCCCGCATTATTCACCAAGAACTTGTTGAATAGAGAAACCATCGCGTGAACCACTGCGTTTAACGGTTAACCACAACCAACTCAAACGCAAC